>NZ_CATVYQ010000043.1:0-20447 GCF_958348295.1 uncultured Holdemanella sp. | reverse complement strand
TATCCCCTCATAAAAATGTAATTAAATTAAATTATTCACTCATAAAAATGTAATTAAATTAAATTATTCCCTCATAAAAGTGAAATCGTTTTAAATTATTCGCTCATAAAAATGTAATTAAAATTGAATATTCCCTCATAAAAATGTAAAATAAGGATGGTGATAGAGATGAAAAGAAGCATATATAAAGACTTATTGCGATGGAAAAGAAATAAATTGAGAAAACCCCTTATTATTGATGGGGCAAGACAAGTTGGAAAAACTTGGGTTATTAAAGAATTTGGTAAAAATGAGTATAAAAATGTAGCATATATAAATTGTGATCGTATTGTAGAAATGAAGTCATTGTTTTTTGATTTTAATATAGAAAGATTGATTCGTTCTTTTAGTGCAATCACAAACGAAACAATTGTTCCAGAAGATACTTTAATAGTATTAGATGAAATACAGGAAGTGCCTCTCGCGATAACCGCATTAAAATATTTTTGTGAGGAAGCAAGGCAATATCATATCATAGTGGCAGGTAGTCTTTTGGGAGTAAGTCTTCATGGAGGGACTGGTTTCCCTGTAGGAAAGGTAGATCGATTAAAAATGTATCCGATGACTTTTTCAGAATTTATTGAAGCATCTGGTAAAGTACACCTTTTAGAGTTATTAGAGTCGCATAGATGGGAAGAAATTTCATCATTGTCTGTTACATATACAGATTTATTACGTCAATACTACTATGTGGGTGGAATGCCGGAAGTGGTAGATTCTTATTTTTTAAACTATGATTTGAAAGAAGTTAGAAATACACAAAATACAATTTTAAATGATTACGAACAAGATTTTTCTAAACATATTCCACCTGCTCTTTTAGCAAAAGTAAGAATGGTTTGGAGATCAATTCCTTCGCAATTATCAAAAGAGAATAAAAAATTTGTTTATGGTGCATTAAAAAAGGGTGGTCGTGCAAAAGAATTTGAGGATGCGATTGATTGGTTGATTCATGCAGGATTAATACATAAAGTAAATCGCGTGAATAAAATAGAAAAGCCATTGAAATTTTATGAGGACCTTAATGCATTTAAATTGTTTGTGTTAGACTTAGGCTTGTTGCAAGCTATGGCAAACGTATCCGCAAAAGAAGTTCTAACAGATGAAAACTTTTTTTCTGAATATAAAGGTGCATTTACTGAACAATTTGTGGCACAAGAACTAATCGCGAATAAGGAGACTTTGTACTATTATTCAAAAGAAAATTCTACACTAGAACTTGATTTTCTTGTTCAAAAAGATGTGGTTTATCCAATAGAAGTAAAAGCAGAAGAGAATGTTAAATCAAAAAGTTTAAAAACGGTATATGATGCAGATCATGCGTTATGCCCTGTACGGTTTTCAATGTTAGGCTATAAGAAACAAGGATGGATGGAAAATGTTCCATTATATGCATCAATGGAATATATTCGTTCTAAAGAATAAAGTTAAGAATATGAATGTATATTATCATTTACCGGGCTTATTTGAATTCTATGAATTTTATAAAAAGTTTTTGCCCCTGTTTAAAAATAAACCAGAATACTTCTATGACTGGTGTAAGATTGGATCTATCTATGGCTCGCCATCTGATTGTATATGGTCTGGTGGACGCATCAGTTATGAAGATCATGATCCAAAAAAAGTGTTAGATTTAATGAAGAAATATAATATATCAGCTCGTCTTACATTTAGTAATTCTTTAATAGAAGAAAAACATTTATCTGATATAAAATGCAATGAATTATGTCGATTGTTGAATTTAGATTTAAATAATGGAATTATTATTCATTCGGATATATTGATGGAATATTTGAAATCTAAATATCCAAATCTATATTACGTATCTTCTACCACAAAAGTATTAACAGATTTTAATGATTTTAAAAAGGAAGTAGAAAATCCGGACTTTACGTATGTAGTCCCTGATTTTCGACTGAATAAACAATTTGAGAAGTTAAATTCACTTTCTGAATCATATAAACCAAAGGTGGAATTTCTATGTAATGAATGCTGCTGGTATGGTTGTAAAGACCGAAGGGATTGCTATAAAACGGTTAGTAAACAGAATTTGGGCATTGATTGTATGGATCATATATGCAAGGCGCCTTATTCGAATGAAGGCTATCGCTTTTCTAGAGTCATGGAAAGTCCTGCATTTATTAGTTTAGATGACATTTTAAATATTTATGTTCCTATGGGATATTCAAACTTTAAAATCGAAGGAAGAGACTTAGGAAATGCTTTGTTGTTAGAATTTATTCTTTACTACATGGTAAAACCGCAATACCAAATCCACGTGCGTGAAGAAATGTATTTAGATGCAATGCTAGACTTATTTTAGGAGGTTCACATGATAGAAAAAAGACATACAGTACGTAAATATTTAGATAAACTATTAGATGTTGAATTAGTAAGTTTATTAAATGCACGTATTGAACAAAATAATAGATTGTATGATTTGACATTTAAACTTGTTACGAATGAATCAGATGGTATTTCTAGTTTGGCTAAAATTATGTCGAATAATACAGTACAAAATTATATTATTTTAGCAGGTAAAGATAGTTCAGATTTAGATGAAAAGATAGGCTATTGTGGGGCTGATTTAATTTTGTATGCCCAAAGCCTTGGCTTAAATACATGGTGGTGCGGAGGCATGTTCAATGGTAAAAATGCCTTAAAACATCTTGATGATAAAAATGTTAGAGTGAATGGTGTGATTGCGATTGGATATGGAAAAACGCAAGGTGTACCACATAAATCAAAGACGGCTGATCAAGTGAGCCATTATAAAGGAAAAGTTCCGGAATGGTTTAATTCAGGTATCAAAGCTTTACTTTTAGCTCCAAGTGCTCTAAATAGACAGCCATATATAGTAAATGGTGTAGGAAATAAAGTGAGTTTTAAAGTAAAAAGTGGGCCTTTATCACAAGTTGATTTAGGTATAGGAAAATATTTCTTTGAGCTTGGTGCAGGTAAATCAAATTTTGAATGGAGTTAATATGATACATATTGAAGATGAATTCTTTTTAAAGAAGAAGTTTAATTTTGAAAAATTGAAAGAATTTGGCTTTTCTTTTGAGAATAACACATATGTTTATACAGAATATTTTTTGGATTCAAATTTTAAAGCCATCATTGAAATATCGGATGTTTTAAAAGGTAAAGTTATTGATAATAATAGTGATGAAGAATATATACCACTACGCATTGGGTCCTTTGATGGAGAGTATGTTTGTAAAGTTCGTGAAGCATACAAATCCATATTAAAACGAATTGCGGATACATGCTGTACAAATGTGTTCTTTGCGTTTGAACAGGCCAATCGCATTACAAATCAGATTTATGAAACCTATGGGATAAAACCAGACTTTCCATGGAATGATGACAATGGTGTATTTCGCCATTTAGATACTCGAAAATGGTTTTCACTTATTATGTATGTTTCGATAGATGCCCTTTTGAAAAATGGAGATGGACATATGTTGAATATTATAAATGTAAAAATAGATACTTCAAAAAGAGATGAATTATGTGAGATAAAAGGAATTTATCCGGCCTTCCATATGAACCATAAGATGTGGGTATCTATCGCATTAGATGAAACAATTAGTGACGATAAAATAATGAAACTAATACAATGTAGTTTTGATTTAACAAAATAAAAGGAGAGAATGATATGTACGGAATTATCGCAACATGGAGAATGGCTTTAGAAGGAATTTCAAAAGCAGATTCTATGTTAAAAAATAACGAAAGTGCAGCGGATTCGATTGAAGAAGCAATCAAAGCTGTAGAGGATTTTGAATACTATAAAAGTGTAGGATATGGAGGACTTCCAAATGAAGAATTGGAAGTCGAATTAGATGCTGCTTTTATGGACGGAGATACACTAGAATTTGGATGTGTTGGAGGCATTAAAGATTTTGCCAACCCTGTTAGTATTGCACGTAGTCTAATGCACTATGATGTCAACAATTTCTTAGTGGGTCAAGGCGCTGAAAAATATGCTTCAAGACATGGTTTTGAAAGAAAAACAATGCTTACAGATCGTGCTAAGATCCATTATCACAATCGTATAAAAGAAATCACAAATATGGAATTAAAACCATATTCAGGACATGACACGGTCGGTATGGTTTGTCTAGATTATGATGGACACATGACAAGTGCAACAAGTACTTCTGGGTTGTTTATGAAACATCCAGGACGTTTAGGTGATTCCCCTGTATGTGGTTCTGGATTCTATGTAGATTCTTTTGTCGGCGGAGCTAGCGCTACAGGTTTAGGTGAAGATGTTATGAAAGGTTGCGTCTCTTATGAAATTGTTCGTCTAATGAAAGAAGGTATGCATCCTCAACAGGCTTGTGAAAAAGCTGTACACGATTTTGATTTGGAATTAAAGCGAAGAAGAGGAAAAGCAGGAGACATGTCTTTGATTGCGATGAATAATAAAGGTGAATGGGGTTGTGCTACAAATATTGAAGGCTTTAGTTTTGTGGTGGCAACTGAAAAGCAAGCCCCAACAGTATATTTAGTAAATCATGATAAGGACGGCAAATGTACATTTGAAGTTGCAAGTAAAGAATGGATGGACAACTATATGGCTACACGTACAGCTCCATTAGTTAGGAAATAATATGGAAGAGGAATTGTTAAAGAAAATCGATGAAATCAGTGATGAGATGATTTTAGGAATCAAAAGAATTGTTCAAATTGATAGTGTACAAAGTGAAGCAAAGCCTGGCATGCCTTTTGGTGAGGGCGTGAACAAAGCTTTAGAAGAAACATTGAAATTAGCTTGTGAATTGGGTTTTGAAACAGAAAACGTCGATCATATGGTGGGCATTGCCAAATATGGTACAGGTGAAGATTATATTGGTATTATGGGACATTTAGATGTTGTGCCTGTAGGAGAAGGATGGAATCATCCTCCATTCTCAGCTTATGAAGATGAAAAGGGTAGAATTTATTCAAGAGGAATCTTAGATAATAAAGGGCCTACTCTATCTTGTTTATACGCATTATATGCCATAAAGGAATTGAAAATTCAGCTAAAGCGTCCTGTTTATATTTTGTTTGGAACAAATGAAGAAACGGGATTTGAGGATTTAAAGCATTTTCTTAAAGTCAGAAAACCACCTATTATGGGTTGGACACCCGATTGTAAATATCCAGTTGTATATGCAGAAAGAGGAAGAAGTACTTATCGTGTGAGTACGGATATTGAAAATAAGACAGTATTCAATCAATTTATTAACGAATATATTTTATCGGACAATGGATTTGGAAATAAATTAGGGCTAAATATTGAGAATTTTGAATTTGGTAAAATGCAGTTGAATAATAAAAAATTGGTGGATCTAGAAGGAAAACTTGGTTTTGATTTCTCTTTTAGCTATCCTGCAAGTGTTAGTAATGATACAATAGAGAAGGTAATCAAATCTAAATTAAGCAAAGAGCTACAAGTAGAATGTATACATAATTATGATCCTGTTTATTTTGATAAAAATGGATTTTTGTGCCAAACATTAAAGGCTACCTATGAAAGGGTAACAGGCATGGATGGTACGCCAGTTACAACTACAGGTGGAACGTATGCGAAGATCATGCCAAATATAGTTCCTTTTGGACCGAGTTTCCCTGGACAAAAGGGCATTGGACACAATCCGAATGAATGGATGGATCAGAGTGATTTGATTTTAAATACGAAAATATACGCATTAAGTATAGTGAGGTTGGCAAATGGAGAGAATGATTGAAGTATGTGCAGGTAGCTATCAAGATTGTATAGCTGCATATCAAGGTAACGCAAAGAGGGTTGAATTAAACAGTGCGTTAAGTGTTGGTGGCTTAACGCCAAGTGTCGCAAGTCTAATTCGTGTGAAAAAAGAAACAGACTTAACCGTAATTTGTATGGTACGTGTGCGTGCTGCTGGTTTTTGTTATGAAAAAGAAGATGTAGAAATTATGTTTGAAGATGCCAAGATTCTTTTAGAGCATGGAGCTGATGGAATTGCGTTTGGTTTCTTAAATGAAGATGGCACAATTTGTGAAGAAGACACAAAAAGAATGATTGATTTGATTCATTCATATAATAAGGAAGCTGTATTCCATAGAGCTTTTGATGTTACGCCAGATGCATTTGAAGCCATTGAAACATTAATTGATTTAGGGGCAGATCGCGTACTTACAAGTGGACAAAAATCAAAAGCCATGGAAGGAATTGATTTGATTAAAGTATTGAATAATCAATATGGAGAAAAGATTCAAATTCTTCCTGGTAGTGGAATGAATGCAGAAAACGCAAAAATGATGATGAATTATACAGGTGTATATCAGGTGCATTCGTCTTGTAAAAACTACAAAACAGATACAACCACAACAAAAAACGGTGTTTCATATAGTTACTTGGCTAGTCCACATGAAAATGATTATGATGTAGTGGATGTGGAATTGGTAAAAAAATTAGTAGATAGTATCAAGTAAGACGGGGTTCCCGTCTTTTCTTGTACAAAGTTGTAAGGAATGATGTAATTTACTAAGTTATAACTAAGTAAGTCATAACTTAGTAAATGGAGATTTTATACATGTTTGTTGGTAGAGAAAGCGAATTAACAAAATTAGAAAGAATGTATTCAACGAATGAATTTCAGTTTGCGGTAATCTATGGGTGCCGAAGAGTTGGAAAAACAACTTTGATTCGTGAATTTTTGAAAAATAAAGAGAGTTTATCGTACGTTTCGTTGGAAGGGACTCAAAGAGAAAATTTAATTGGATTGTCGCGAGTGGTTTCGAAGAATAATGCAATCGTATATGATTCATTTGAAAGCTTATTTAATGCGATTGATAAAATGTTAGAAACAAATCAAAAAATAGTTCTTGCGATTGATGAATATCCATATTTAGCCGAAAGTTATCCGCCTATTTCTTCTGTTATTCAAAAGCATATTGATTTATGCTGGAAAGATAAAAATATGTTTTTAATTCTGTGTGGTTCAAGTATGAGTTTCATGGAAAATCAAGTGTTGGGATATAAAAGCCCACTATATGGTCGAAGAAGTGCACAATTTAAAATTACCCCTTTCACATATTTAGAAACGCAAAAAATGCTTGTGAATTATGATAAAGAAAGTCAGGCAATCGCATATGGCATAACAGGAGGAATTCCTGAATATCTTTCAAAAATAGATACAAACAAATCTTTAGATGAGAATATATTAGATTTGTTTTTTAATGAAAATGGAACTTTTTTTGAAGAAGCAACTAATCTTTTAAAACAAGAAATGCGAAATCCCGCAAGCTATAATAGTATACTTGGTGCCATTGCTTCGGGGGCTAGTCGTTTAAATGAAATCGCAAATAAAGTGGGTCTAGATACGTCTGCTTGCAGTAGTTTATTGAAGTCTTTGATTGAATTAAACATAGTCGAAAAAATATATCCTGTTACTGAAAAAGAATCAAGTCGAAAAACAATATATGAAATAAAAGATACAATGTTTTTGTTTTGGTACAAATTTGTAAGACCAAATTATTCAAATATACAAATGGGTTTGGGCCATATTATATATGGTCAATACGTTAAACCAAAAATATCGGATTATATGGGGTATGTTTTTGAAAAAATGTGTACAGAATATATATATCAAGAACAAGTTTTCCTGACATTACCGTTTATTCCGGAAAAGATTGGAAAGTGGTGGGGAAATGATCCAATAAGAAAAGAAGAAGCAGAAATCGATATAGTAGCCATAAATTCAGATTCGTGCTTATTGTGTGAATGTAAGTGGAGAAATAAAAAATTAGATAGTCGAGTTTTAACTGTTTTAAATAGCCGAAAAGATATTTTTAAATATAAAAATAAGAGTTTAATGGCATTTTCTAAATCTGGCTTTACAGAAGATGCGATAGAATATGCAAAAAATAATGATATTCGATTAGTTTCGTTTGAAATGATGTAGATGTGCTACAATAGACGTATTAATGGAGGTTGTTTATTGTGAAGCGTAATGAACAAAAAATAGAAAATACTTGGAAAACAGAAGATATATTTAAAGATGAAGCTGCATTTCTAGCTTGTTTAGATACTTGTAAAGAATTAGGAAATGAGCTTTGTGCATACGATGGAAAATTGGATGATGCATCCAACTTATTATCCTTTTTAAAGGGATATGAAAAATTAACATGTTTATTAGATGATTGTTTAGGCTATGCCTCATTATTGTCCGATCAAGATACGGCAGATGCACATCATCAAGAATTAAAAGGAAAGGCCAATGCGTTAGCGATTGAAATTTTTACTAAACTATCTTTTAGTGATGTACAAATTATGCACATTGAAAATTTAGAATCATTCTATATTTCTGAACCCATCTTAGAAAGATATCGTGTATATCTAGAAGAAGTATGTCGTTTAAAAGAACACGTATTATCTGAAACGGAAGAAAAATTAATGGCATCTAGTTCATTGATGCAAGATACGCCTTATTCAATTTTTGGGATGTTGAACAATGCGGATTTAAAATTTGAAGATGCGATTGATTCAAAAGGAAATAAACACACTTTAACTACAGGTACATTCATCCATATGTTAGAGCAGGAAGATGAAGTATTAAGAGAAAGTGCGTATCGCAATTTCTATGCAGGATATGGGTCTATGATCCATACTTTGGCTGCTTGTTTAAATGGACAGACAAATCAGTTGAAATTTAATAGTACAGCACGCAAATATGCATCTAGTTTAGAATGTGCTGTAGATGCGAATAATGTTTCACCAAAAGTGTATGAACAATTGATTGAAACAGTACATAAAAATATTCATGTTTTACATAAATATATGCGAGTGCGTAAAGAAGTTATGAAAAAAGATAAACTTCATATGTATGATCTATATGTTCCTATGGTCAATGAATGTAATGTTCCTGTTTCTTTTGAACAAGCCAAAGAAGATGTTTTACATTCCATTCAATTGTATGGAACTGAATATGCCAAGGTGTATGAAAGAGGATTGAATTCTCGTTGGATTGATGTATATGAAAATGAAGGTAAACGCTCAGGTGCTTATTCAAGTGGACAAAGAGTACACCCATTTGTATTGATGAACTTTGCGGATTCTTTAGACACAGAATTTACTTTAGCTCATGAAATGGGTCATGCGATGCATTCCTATATGTCTACAAAATATCAGGCTCCATTAGACCGTCATTATAAAATATTTGTGGCTGAAGTTGCCAGTACTTGTAATGAAGCTTTATTGATGGATTATTTGCGCAAACAAAATTCAGATCCAAAATTCCAGGCTTATTTGATTAATCACTTTATGGAACAATTTAGAACTACATTGTTTAGACAGTGTATGTTTGCGGAATTTGAAAAAATCATCAATGAAAAAACCGCAAACAATGAAGTTTTGACAAGTGATGCATTGAATCAGATTTATGCGGATTTAAATAAATTCTATTATGGTGAAGATGTGATTGTAGATGATGAAATTAGTATGGAATGGGCTCGTATTCCACATTTCTATATGAACTTCTATGTATACCAATATGCGACAGGATTTAGTGCAGCTATGGCTCTATCACAAAAATTGCTTCATGGAACACAAGCCGATATTGAAGCGTACTTATCTTTCTTAAAAGGAGGATGTACAAAATCTCCAGTCGAATTATTACGCATGGCTGGTGTTGATATGGCAAGTCCAAAACCAGTGGAAGATGCGATTGATTTGTTTGATTCTTTAATTGATGAATTTGAAAGTATTATGAAGTAGAAAGTCATTTGACTTTCTATTTTTTTAGTCAGATAAATATTAGTAAAAAAAATGACTAAAAATGGAGGGCTTATGTTTGTAGGTAGAGAAAACGAGCTTGAGATTTTAAATCGCGTATTTTCATCAAATCGACAAGAATCTGTATTAATATATGGACGAAGGCGAATCGGAAAAACAGAATTAATCAAGAAAGCCATCGAAGATTTTGAGGGGGAGTATATTCAAGAATGCAAGTACAAAAATTCTAAAGTAACACAGGCTGTTGTAGATCAAGAGATTGAATGAGTAAAAATGTAAATATGTCATGTTATAAATAGGGCTTTTTTTCGAAATCTGGTTTTGATTTAACGAATGATTCAAATATAATTCTATATACGTTGGATGATTTATATCATTCATTTTCAGAAAATATATGAAAACTATGGTATGATATTCACGAGGTGAATTAATGAATAAGTTAGAACAAGCACGCGCACAAATAGATGCAATCGATCGTGAAATGGCTAAGCTGTATGAAGCACGATTGGATGCAGTTAAAGATGTGATTGCGTATAAAATAGAAAATGATTTACCAATTCTAGATTCGGGTAGAGAGCAGGCTGTGATTGAGAAAAATTTGCAGTTTATTCAAAATCCGGATTATAAAGAATATTATGAGTCTTTTATAAAGTTTATTATGAAAGAATCGAAGGCCTACCAAAGAACGTTGCAGTCGCATGATAAAGTCGGATATTGTGGGGTTGAAGGTGCCTTTGGACATATGGTGAGTGAAAAGTTGTTTCCTTCCAATCCAAAAGTGGGTGTTTCTAGTTTTGAGGAAGTCTTTCAAATGATTGTTCATTCAGACGTACAATATGGTGTGATTCCTTTTGAGAATACGAATTCTGGATTGGTTGGAGAAGTTTTAGATTTATTAATGGAATATCCAGTGTATATTCAGTCAATTTATGATCAAAAGATTGAACAATGTTTACTTGGAGTTCCTGGCAGTACATTGAAAGATGTGGAGTGGGTCTATTCAAAGGATCAAGCACTTTCACAATCTAAAGAATTTTTAAAGGAATTAAATGTACAAACGGTAGCCTATCCAAATACGGCGATGGCAGCTCAATATATATCAGCACAGAAGGATGTGCATAAAGCAGCTATTGGTGCTAAGGAAAATGCAGAGCTGTATGGCTTAAAGGTGTTGGCTACAAACATTCAAGAAAATGCGACAAATACAACGCGATTCTTGGTGATTGGATTAAAGCCACAAATAAAGGGGAATCGTTTTAGTATGGTTTTATCCGTTAAACATGAAAGTGGAGCTTTGGCTAAAATTATTGATTGTATTGCCAAGAATGGATTGAATATGGAAAGTATTCAGTCTAGGCCAATGAAAAATAAGCCATTTGAATATTTTTTCTTTGTTGAAATAGAGGGAGATATGTCAAAGGCAGATGATTGTATTCATGAGATACAGTCTGTATGTGAAAGTGTAAAAGTATTGGGAGCATATACTTTAAAGGAGGAAAAATAAGCATGAATTTTGTGAAGGAAAGTGTCAATCAAACACCAATCGTAGATACTGTATTCTCGATTGTTGCCAAGGCAAAGGAAGCTAAGGCTAGAGTGGGATCTGAAAATGTTGTCGATGCGACAATCGGTTCTTTATATGATGAAGAAGGTACTTTGGTTGCCTTGGATAGTGTATATAGTTCATTAAAGAATTTAGATAATAAAGTATTGGCAGCGTACGCGGCTAGTTTTAGAGGAAATCCAGACTTTAGAAAAAAAGTATATGACTGGGTGTTGAATGGAAATTCACACTTAGAACATGAAGTGATCGCAACACCTGGAGGAACTGGTGCTGTTGGTATGACTTTACAAGAGTGTTTAGATGAAGGTCAAACAGTTATCTTGCCAGAAATCGCATGGGGATCTTATGCGTTAATGGCACAGATGCACAATTTAAATGTGGAAAAGTATAGTTTATTTGAAGAAGATCATTTTAATTTAAATTCTTTTAAAGCGGCTTGTAAAAGAGTGATGGAAAAACAGAATCGATTAGTGATTGTTATTAATGATCCTTGCCATAATCCTACAGGTTATTCTTTAAGTGAAGAAGAATGGAAAGAAGTCATTTCTTTCTTAAATGAATGTTCAAAAACACATGCCGTTGTATTATTGAATGATATTGCGTACATTGATTTTTCTTCAAGACAAGAAAAGGCGAAAGAATACTTTGCACAGTTTGATCAAATTGAGAAAAATTTTGTCGTAATTGTAGCATTTAGTTTATCAAAATCAATGACAAGCTATGGACTTCGTTGTGGAGCTGCCATTGTGTTAGGACAAGAAAAAGAAGCAGTTGAACAAGTTAAAATCGTATTTGAAAAGGATGCACGTGCGACTTGGTCAAATATCAACAATGGAGCTATGGCTACATTTGTGGATGTATTAGACAATCATAAAGCAGATTACGATAAAGAAAGATTGCACTATGTAAATTTATTAAAAGAACGTGGTGACATCTTTGTCAAAGAGGCTAACGAAGTGGGATTAAAGCATTATCCATATAAAGAAGGTTTCTTTGTGACTTTATCTATGGATAATGAAACGCGTGATAAATACCATGAGGCATTAATGGAAAACAACATTTTTACTGTCAAAGTAAATTTAGGTATTCGTGTTGCGATTTGTTCTTTATCTGTTGAAAAGACAAAGGGATTGGCAAAAAAGATGAAGGATATTTTGGATACAGTAGCTTAATGCTGTATCCTTTTTTTCATCCACTTATGTGGAACTCCTTCATCATCGCCGATTTGACCAAATTGAATATAACCTTGGTTTTCGTAGAATAAACTGACACGAACTTGGGCGTGTACTACAATTAAATCTCCATTTAATTTTTTAATTTCTTTTTCTGCACTTTCTAGTAACAAATGACCAATATGCTTATTTCGATATTCTTTTAATACGGCAACTCTTCCAATAGTATAATGATTGTTTTCTTTGAAGAAACGACAAGTTCCGACAGGCTTTGTTTCATCGAAAACTACAATATGAGAACTGATTTGATCAATATCATCAAATTCATTTTCGAAGCCTTGTTCTTTCATGAATACTTTGATACGAATATCTTTCGCTTCTTGCGGTAAGGTTGTATATGTTTTTGCGTTCATAATCTTTCTTCTTTCTTTTCTTCAACAGTAACAACTGAAAAATGAAAAGTCAAATATGATATAATATAAGGAAAGTTAGGTGGAAAAGAGTATGCATATTTATGAAGAGTCTTTAAATCGTTTTATTAAAAATTCCTGGATTTATTATGAGGCAAACGATCCTTATTATGCAGGTAAGATTGAACGAATTTCGATTGAAAGAGTACATGATAAAATTTTGTATTATGAGGTAAGGGCAATTGTTCAAACGCGTTGGAATGAAGAAATCTTAAATTTTAGAGTTAATGAATATGGGACGATTTTGACTACAAGTTGCACTTGCTGTCAAGATCCACATTCAGGGTGTGTGCATTTAGTAAGTGTAGTACGAGCTATCAATGCGATAAATCCACAAACTTTTCCGTTTCATGTTGATTATCAAAACTATGTAAAAGAAAAAAATCGACAGGAAGAATTAGAACGTAAGCGTCGTCGTATAAATGATTTGAATCAAGTGGCATTTGAATTTTTAAAAGAAAAACAAGAAGATAAAGTAAATAGTTTTTTTAAGGAAAATGAAAATCTAATTCGATTGTCTTTATATCACACAAATTCATATTATTATGATCAGATTGCGTTTAAATTAAAGATTCAAGTAAGCCGAGCTTATACGGTAAAAAATATACAAGATCTGTTACGCGGCTTTTTTGAGAAAAGATTGGAGTCTTTTGGGAAGAACACACAGATTTACTTGACTAATGATGATTTAGATGAGCCTAGCCAATTGATTTATAATTTTTTATTAAAATATGCTTTTACTAAAGATTGGCAAAAAGAAGGAGAAATTTATTCAGAATGTTTGGATGATTTCTTTAATCTAAATGCATCTTTGCCTAAAGAGTATACAGAATTTAAAACGTCTAAAAAAAATATAAAACTAGTTTTGAATTTGTTGGAACATGAAGATTGTTTTGAACTCAATACAGAACTAGATGATAGCTTTTTGATTGGCAATAAACATCTTTATATAGTGAATCATAAAGAAATTGTGCAATATACCATGGATCCAGATGGTTTTTTAGCTTCACTAGCCTATAATTTGCAACAAAATGATGGATGGTTAATTAAAAAGTCAGAATTCAAAGCTTTTTATTTACAATGCCTGCAACCGTATATGGAATACATAAAATTAGAAACAAATGTAGATGTGGAAAAGTATACAACTCTTATAGAGAATATTCGTGTGTATTCGGATTTAGAAAATGTCAATATGGTCGTATGGGGAACATATTTAGAGAATAACCAGAAGAAGAGTTTCTTTGCGAATACCAATTCCAATCAAATAGCGAGTGTTGAAGCCATAATTCAGCATTATGCGGTAAAGATTGAAGATAACAAGGCAATTTTTAAAGGTAGAAGTGATGCACTTTATAATTTTTTAGATTATGGTATTCCGTTGATTCAAAAACAAGCAGATGTATATGTTTCAGAAGAATTGAAACGATTAAAAAATCGCCGTAGTATGAATTTGAGCGTTAAGGTTTATGTCCAAAATGATTTATTAAAAATGGAATTGGATAGTAACGTAAATGTGGATGAATTGTCACATATATTAAATGCATATCGGAAAAAGAAAAAATTTTATCAGTTAAAGAATGGTGAAATGATTGATTTGGAAAATACGGGGTTAGAACAATTGGATGAGTTAGCTTCCACGATGAATTTAACAACTAAAGATTTCAAAAAGGAAACAATTGAAAAACCGGCATATCAAGCTTTTCATTTAATGGATGTAAATCCAGAATTCGATGTTCGCAATGATGATTCGGTTACAGAATATACAAATCGATTAATGAAAGTAAAAGAACAAAC
The DNA here is from genome assembly GCF_958348295.1 of uncultured Holdemanella sp. Lineage (NCBI taxonomy): Bacteria > Bacillati > Bacillota > Erysipelotrichia > Erysipelotrichales > Erysipelotrichaceae > Holdemanella > uncultured Holdemanella sp. The sequence goes on along the minus strand of NZ_CATVYQ010000043.1, from coordinate 5,636 downwards.
CATACAATTGAAGGATGCGTATAAAACTTTATTGCGCACCTATCAGCAACAAGGAATACAATGGCTTTATGATTTGAAAAATATGAATTTAAATGGAATTCTTGCCGATGATATGGGACTTGGCAAGACATTGCAGGTATTGGTATTTTATGAGCAATATGTTTCAAAAGAGAAACCAAGCTTGATTGTATGTCCAAGTAGTTTAATGTATAACTGGATGTCAGAAATTGAAAAATTTAAAATTGATGTCGATGCAGTATGTGTTACTGGAACTCAGGATGTTCGTAAAGATATTATAAAAGAAAATCATGAGCTGTATATAACGACATATGATTATTTGCGTAGAGATGTTGAATTATATATGTCTATGGAATTTGAATATATTGTTCTAGATGAGGCGCAATTTATAAAGAATCCAAAAACGAAGAATGCGCAGAGTGTGAAATCTTTAAAAAGTAAACATCGTTTGGCTTTGACAGGAACACCAATTGAGAATGGCTTAAGTGAATTGTGGAGTATTTTTGATTTCTTATTGCCTGGATATTTATATAGTTTGAATTATTTCACAAAGAATTTTGAAAAGCCAATTCAAATGGGAGATGACAAAAGGCAGGCACAGCTACAAAAATTAGTGTCGCCATTCATTCTTCGTAGAACGAAAAAACAAGTGTTAAAGGATTTGCCGGATAAAGTTGAGAAAGATTTGTGGTTGAATTTTAGTCCGGAAGAAAAACAATTGTATCTTGCAAATTTGGCTCAGGTCAATGAGCAGCTCCAGCAGCAGTTAGAATTAGAGCAGGTGGATTCCATCTTGATTCTTGCGATGATGACGCGTTTACGTCAGATTTGTTGCGAACCAAGAATGTTGTATGAAAACTATACGGGAGAGAGTACGAAGTTTAAGATGTGTTTAGATTTGATTGAAACACTAAAAGAGAATGATAAGAAGGTTTTGTTGTTTTCTAGTTTCACAAGTATTTTTGATTCTTTTATTGAAGAATTTGATCGACGAGGCATCAAATATCATATGATTACGGGTGCGGTAGATAAAAAGAAACGTAAAGAAGAAGTAGATGCTTTTCAAAATGATGATTCAAATGTATTCTTGATTTCTTTAAAGGCAGGAGGAACGGGATTGAATTTGACGAAAGCTCAAGCTGTTATTCATTTTGATCCTTGGTGGAATGTGAGTGCACAAAATCAAGCGACAGACCGTGCATATCGTATTGGACAGACAAAGAATGTTCTTGTTTATCAGCTATTGATGAAGAATACGATTGAAGAGAAAATCTATGAAATGCAGAAACGTAAAAAAGCAATGAGTGATTTATTTGTGGAGAATTCCAAGGGTGGTATTTCCACTTTGTCTAAGGAAGAGTTAAAAGATTTGTTTTCGATGGATTAAGGCTATATATTTTTTGAAATATATAGCCTTTTTTTCATAAAATGTGATAAAATAGTTGTAATGAAAGGGATTACAAAAGGTGCGAATATGAATAGAAGTGCAGGAATATTATGTCCTGTTTTCTCTATCCCTGCAAATCAAGGGATTGGTGATTTAGGGCAAAAAACAATTCGAATGATCGATATTATTGCGGATGCAGATTACGGAATATGGCAAATATTGCCGCTACAAATGACAGGTCCCACTCATTCTCCATATCAAACATATTCTAGTTTTGCAGGAGATCCTATCTATATCAACTTGGATCGTTTGTGTGAAATGGGGTTATTGACGCAAAGTTCGATTGTGAATTGTAATAAGTTTAAAGACTATGTTGAATATGATAAGATTCGTGAATTTAAGGAACCTTATTTTCAAAAGGCCTTTAAAGTTTTTAAAAAGGAATTTGAATCGTTTAGAGAAGATTTTGAAGCATTTAAGCAAGATGCATTCTGGTTAGAAGATTGGTCTGCTTATTCTTTGTTTAAGAGTTTTTATAATGGAGCTCCATGGTTTGAATGGGAAGACGAATATAAAGATTGGCCAAAAAATCGTGATATTGATTTAGATGATTATAAAGATGAAATCTTTTATATTGAATTTTTACAGTTTATTTTCTATAAACAATTGGATGAAATTCAAATGTATGCGCACGCAAGAAATTTAAAAATCATGGGTGATATGCCTTTCTATGTTGATTTAGATAGTGCGGATGTATGGTGTAATCGAGAAGCTTTCTTATTAGATGAAGAAGGAAAACCAGAATTTATTGCGGGTTGTCCTCCGGATTATTTTAGTGAAACAGGACAACGTTGGGGAATGCCAATTTATGATTTTGATGCGCAAGAAGCAAATGGATATGTTTTTTGGTGCAATCGTATGAGTTGGATGAATCGTTGTTATGACATGGTAAGAATTGATCATTTTAGAGCTTTTGACACATATTGGAAGATACCTGAGTCTTGTCCTACTGCAATTGAAGGAAAATGGATCTTAGGTCCAGCTCATAAATTAATCGATGCGATTTTAAAGGCATGTCCAGATATTGTTCTAGTGGCAGAAGATTTAGGGCTGATTCGTCCAGAAGTCATTGAACTTGAAGAGGATTACGGAATCCCAGGTATGGATGTTTTATTGTTTAGAATGGAAACTAAACAATTAAAGAAAAAGGCAAAGAAAAATTCTGTATTGTACACAGGTACACATGATAATGCGACATGTAATGAAGATTATCATACATATGATTCAAATAAGCGTATCAGTTTGCGTCGATTCTTTAAAAACCAAGGATATTCAAGTCGTTCTTTTAATGAAATGCTTTGTCAATATGCTTTAGATACAGATGCTGATACTGTTATATTGCCAATCTGGGATATTTGTGGATTTAAAGAAGAGGCACGCATCAATACACCAGGAACTGTGTCGAATAAAAACTGGACTTGGAAATTAAAAGATTTTAAAACATTTCCAGATAAGGTTATGAGTACAAAAGAGTGGATCAAAAAGTCAAATCGTTAAAGATAAAGTTAAGTATAGAGCAGAAATCATCAATTTTTGCTCTTTTTCGCTTGGGTTGATAGAATAATAAGGAAGAGGTGGAAAATGATGAAAAAACTATTAACGATTCTATGTTCATTTGTTTTATGTATATCTTTATTTGGATGTCAAAAAGAGACGAAGAATTATATCGCAAAAATCGAAGTAGAGAATTATGGTACAATTACATTGAAGCTTGAAGGGAAAAAAGCTCCAATCACAGTACAAAACTTTGTAGATCTAGCTAAGTCAGGATTTTATGATGGGTTAACGTTCCATCGTATCATTAAAGGATTTATGATTCAGGGCGGAGATCCAAATGGAAATGGTACAGGTGGATCAGATAAGACAATCAAGGGTGAATTTAAGGATAATGGTGTAAAGAATAATATCAAACATAAACGTGGTGTCATATCTATGGCAAGAAGCTCGGATTATGATTCGGCAAGTTCACAATTCTTTATTATGCAAGAAGATAATGATTCATTAGACGGTCAATATACAGCTTTTGGACATGTTACTAAGGGAATGAAGATTGTAGATCAAATTTGTGAAGATGCAGATCCAATGGATGATAATGGTACGATTGCTGAAAGTAAACAGCCTGTTATTAAAACAATCAAAGTATCTGAAATAAACGACTAGAGAAATCTAGTTGTTTTTTATATATTAAGATTTTGGTTTTGGAATAGAGAAATACGGAATGTGAAATAGTGTTAAAATATCACAAGATATGAATTGTCAGGGACGACAAAAAGGACTATTGAAAATAGCCAACATTTTGTATTCATCTTTAGTTGTTGAATTATTTTTTTACAATCATCTTATGATCGCATTCAGGACAGTGCATCATATAGTTTTCTTCAGGTTCATTTGGAAATAATTCGTCGATCAACCATCTAGGTACTTCTTCTTCGTAACCGTATTTTGTACATTTCATCAATACATCTTTTTCTGTATGTTCTGTCATTTCTGTTGTCCTTGAATGGATTATATGTATAAGTATACTGCATAATGGCTCCACATTTACATTGAATTGGGTCTCTATTAAAAGAATCAATCAAATGAGTGCGGTATCTGAATTTACTGAGTTTGTTTTTAAGGGCTTTAGTTCTTGTTTTACGAGAATAATCCTTATTCTTTTTGATTCCAAGAAGTGCATGAACTTTGTCCAATGTTTTCTTAGATGCATTGACATTATCAAATAGTTAAGAAATGATAGTTGGGTATATGTATGATAAGGCGATTGATAAAGTCAATCACATTATCTGTAATATCATATCTTTTTTCATCCTTATGATCATTGTAGAAACAACTGACAATTTTTGATTCTTTATTGTATTCTGTGATTCTATTTTCAGCCATGACACATCTTCCAGCGTAACGAGAGAAAAGTTTACGCAGCCTTGAATATCTTTATTATTGTTGGAATCGTTGTCAGTAGATTTGAACTTGGCATAGACATAGAACCCTTTAGGATGATCTTTATAGAGTCTGTTCTTTTCTTCGGGTTTCATTAATCCGCCAACTTCCTGGATAAGTCGAATTCATCAAATGTTTTTCTAAGCCTAGAGAAATTGAAATGGTGAAACATCTTTAGTTTGTTTGTTTTTAGTGAATATACGAGTTTCGGTACAAGGCAATGGATGTGTGGATTCCATTTAAGGTCTCTTCCAAAATTATGTAGAGTGGCAATCATACCAAATTCATTACGAACAGGGATATCTTTGAATATATAATGAGTATTCTTTAATTGTTTCATCTTCAGTTTCTTTAATAATGATCTGTTCACTAGTATACATATTGTATTTCTAGCTGCAACAAACAATAGATTGAGTCGAGTACGATCCTGTCTGAACCAGTTTCTAAGTTCTTCAGGAATAGTAAAGACAATGTGTCTATGAGGGCAGTCAAGGCAAAAAGAAGTGGCTTTGGCTGCAAGCTGTTTGGCATATTTAACATCACAGGCATTACAGAACCTGGAATGGCATGAATGAGGGATAATGTTCCAGTTTTCACAATCGGTACATTCAAACTGATCAAAGCCAAGATAACATGTGTGGCAAAGAAGAGAACGTTCTACATTGTCAAAATGCAAGGACGAGCTTTACCGGAAGCATCTAATTTTCGAATGTATTCAATATTATCGAAGAAGATGTTTTTAATAGGATGATTGAAATCAAAGTTTCGAACATCACAATCTAAAAGTGATAGAGTTTCAATTGGAATGTTCGAATGATAAGTAGTGTCCATAATTGAAGTATAGAATGAAACCATTTTAAATTGAATAAAAATACAGTTCCAATGTGAATTTAATGTGAACATGTGAGTATATCGATAAATATCACATATACATATTGGTGATATAATAATACTAATAAAATAAATTAGAAAGTCTCAAATCTATCTGTTAAACCTGCTTTGAATATAGTATAATAAAGTCAGATAGAACAGGAGGACTTGTCTTATGAAGGTATTTTCAATGTCACAAAGAATCTATTATAAAGATTTGAAACCAGAAGCAGAATCCATCATTAAAAAAGATCTTGAACTGTACAATTGTATGCTTCATAAGGCATTCAAGATCTGTTTTGATCGTGCTGATGTTAGCATATAAATAGGACTAGTCAAAAAGAGAAAATTTACACCAGTGGTA
>NZ_CATVYQ010000042.1:0-21024 GCF_958348295.1 uncultured Holdemanella sp. | reverse complement strand
CATTTAATTTGATTAGATTATTCATTTTCATACTCAATTAATTAGACAATCAACAGTGCGAATGATAAAGAAAGAATGCAGAATGCAATTCATACACTTATGGCGTTTGGGATTATTTTTGGGATTGGTTTAACTGTTTTTGGGTACTTGTTGGCACCTGTATTGTTAGAGTGGATGTCAACACCAAAAAATGTGATTCATTTATCCGCTACATATCTTCAAATCTATTTTCTAGGTTCTCTAGGAATGATTCTATACAATTCTTGTGTTGGTATTATGCAGTCGGTAGGAGATAGTAAACATCCATTATATTTCTTGATTATATCAAGTTGTGTAAATGTTGTATTGGACATCATGTTTGTAGCAGGACTTCATATGAATGTAGATGGGGCTGCCTTAGCTACGATTCTGTCGCAGTTTTTAAGTGCCATCCTTTGTTTGTATCTATTGATTCAAACAAATGAAAGCCATCAGGTACATCTTTCTAAGATTCTTATACATGCTGATGTAGGTAAGGAAATATTGGAAATGGGGATTCCAACGGGAATTCAGAATAGTTTAATTTCAATATCAAATGTTGTTGTGCAATCCAATATCAATTCGTTTGGTTCCTTGGCGATGGCAGGTATTGGTACCTATACAAAAATTGAGGGTTTTGCGTTTTTACCAATCACAAGTTTTATGATGGCTTTAACTACGTTTGTTTCTCAAAATAGAGGGGCAAAAGAATATGAAAGGGCTAGAAAAGGAGCTCATTTTGGACTAGTTTGTTCCGTCAGCTTAGCTGAAACCATAGGGTTATTGATTGCACTGTTTGTCACTCCATTGATGCGTTTATTTGTGGATGATCCACAAGTAATACAATATGGTGTAGAGCGTGCACATTATGCGACGATACTATTCTTTATGTTAGCATATAGTCATGGTGTGTCGGCTGTACTTCGTGGAGTTGGAAAGTCTGTTGTTCCAATGGTTGTCATGCTTGTGTGTTGGTGTCTTGTGCGAGTTACTTTATTAACAATGCTGAACATGCTATTTCATAACATTTTATTTGTATATTTGATTTATCCATTTACTTGGTCTTTATCAAGTATTGTATTTTTCTTGTATTATCGAAAAATCAACTGGCAAGAATAATAAAGAAACCATTCTAGTGTTGGCGTCTAGAATGGCTTCTTTTTGTTTATTATTATTTTAGGAGAGAGATATGAATATTGGTTTATTTTCTATATTCATTGCCTTATCTTTAAGGCACTTATAGAATAACATTCCTTGTTGTCATAAATTTAGTATAACTTTGGTAAATGTTGTGAAATCAGATTGAATTATGTGAAATTATCAAAATAGGCATCTTTTTTGGAAAAGCCTCAATTTATTTCGTATATGAGATAGGAGGTGATGAAATCACATGAATAAATCAAAAGATAAAACAATGAAAGAATTTCTAGAAAACAATGCCTATTTTGTCGACTTCTTTAATGCGTACTTCTTTGATGGAGAAAGAGTTCTTAAACCAGAGAATTGTGAAGAACTCGATTCTGAGATGAATGATTCGAATATGGAGTTAGAAAAGCATGTGGATGTGATTCGTAAGTATAATGATGGAAGTCTTTATAGTGCATTTATTATTGAGAATCAAAGTTATGTGGATGCTTCGATGGTTGTAAGAGCTGCTGCATATGAGTATGTAGCGTATGACAGAATGTTAAAGAAGTTAAAGAAGAATAAGGCTAAAGAAAAACTACCCATGGTACACATTCTTGTGTTTTATACAGGCGAAAGGCCTTGGAATGCAGCTAGACAGCTTTCTGAGTTAGTCGAAGTGGATGAAAGGTTTGAATCCTATTTCCATGACTACCAAATGAATCTGATTGAAATCACAGGGAATACTTCATATAATTTTAATGAAGAAGACGTGTATAATCTATTCTACATATGTCGAAGTATTTATAATCAGTCTATTTATGAAGAAAAGAGTAATAGCTTTGGACTTGTGAAAAGCAGTGTGTTAAAAGTCGTCAAGACATTAACGGATGTAGAATGGTTGGATTTAGAAGAATTAGAGGAAAAGGAGGAGATTGAAATGTGCGAAGCTGAAAAGAGATGGCTAGAAGTAAAGTCAAAGGAATGGGAAGCTGAAGGGATAAAAAAAGGGATCGAACAAGGCATTGAACAAGGAATCGAACAAGGAATCGAACAAGGCAGCGAGAATAATCGTAAAGAAATGTATAGAACGATGGTAGACAAAGGATTCAGTATTTCAAGTATCGCATCCATCTTCTCAGTAAGTGAAGAATCAATCCGAAAGCTATTGATAAAATAATTGTTGAGTCATTCGTTTTGAATGGCTTCATTATAAAACGGAGAATATATGAATAAGAATATAAAAAGAGTAAGTATAGCATGTTTATGTTTATTGTTGAGTGGTTGTAGCATGTTTCAATCTGCTCTTAATGATATCAAGGGTAATTTAGTAGGTAACGGATATACGATATATACGTATGATAATTATGGCAGTGAAGTCATGGAGACGAGTGGAGATAAAATTAGTATTACAGGCAATGCCGTAGAAACTACTTCTTATGATGAAAATGGTAGTGTTGTTTCTGGCTATGAATTATCGAGTGTAATTACGATTACAATAGATGGAAAAGAGATAGAATCTTGTGGAGATACTTGCATTTTTGAACAAAAGGGATTAACGCCAGATGTGGATTTTGCACAAGAAGATATTGATTCAAATACACATGGACAAATATCGGACAATACGTCTGTCGCAAGGTTCATTAATAAGTATAAGAATATGTTTGGTAAAGGAAGAATTGTAGTCATTAAATCCCAACTAGGACAGCCGATTGCCGCATATTCTGGAGATAAGGTATATTGGAAAATTCCGGATAATTTACCTAAAATGACGAAACTTATGATTGATGGAAAGGCTCTGTATATTCATCGTGCCAATTTCCAAATTATTGATAAAGAATTATTAGATTAGGAAGATAACTTACTTATGAAACAACAAATTAGTAGTGCTAAAGCACCAAAGGCATTAGGTCCATATTCAGCTGGTATAGCAATAGAAGGATTGGTATTTTTATCTGGACAATTAGGTGCAGATACTAAGGAAAATTTAGTCAGTGAAGATGTAGTTGGGCAAACCAAAAAAGCATTTGAAAATATGGGTGTATTACTAGAAGTTTATGGGTTAACATATGATGATATTGTCAAAACGACAGTGCTTTTATCTGACATGAATGATTTTGCGAAAGTGAATGAAGAATATGCTAAATATTTTAATGAACCATTCCCTGCAAGAAGTTGTTTTGAAGTGGCTAAATTACCTAAGAATGCGAAGGTAGAAATTGAGTGTATCGCAATTAAAAAATAGCTTAATTGTATAGGAGCAAATAAACACAGTAAAAGGCGGTTTGTTTTGTGAATCTTTTGCGCTTGTGCTGCGGAATTTTATTGTTGAAAATTCCATGATTTATGGTAGTATATATTAAAGAAAAATTGGATTTGAAAAGGGATTTTTTGAATCCATTTTTTTAAGGTCACAAGGAGGATTATATGAACAAGAATTCGTTATTATCCATGAGAGATCTTTCAGTTGAAGATATCTATAGCATTCTTGATGATGCTAGACTTTTTAATAGTTCCTTTAAAGATTGGCAATTACCAATGCAGAAAGCATTGGTTGCTAATCTTTTTTTTGAAGCTTCAACTCGAACACATTTCTCATTCGAAAGTGCACAGCACCAATTAGGATGCCAAGTAGCCGATTTTGCGGCAGGAGCATCTAGTGTCACAAAGGGAGAAACTCTTTATGATACAGTAAAGACATTTGAATCAATTGGGTATGACATGGTGGTGATCCGTCATTCTCAAGATGAATATTTCAAGGAATTGGAAAATATCAATATTCCAATCTTAAATGCTGGAGATGGTGCAGGAAACCATCCAACACAATGCTTGTTAGATTTACTAACTATGCAAAATGAATTTGGTACATTAGAAGGCTTAAATGTAGTAATCTGTGGAGATATATTACATTCAAGGGTAGCTGCTAGTGATAAAGAAGCCTTAGAAAGATTAGGGTCGACTGTACGCTTTGCCGGACCAAAAGAATGGGAAAGACCAGGCTATCCAACAATTGATTTTGATGAGGCTATTGAATGGGCAGACGTTGTCATGATGCTTCGTATTCAGAAAGAAAGAGGTTCTGGAATGGCAGGTATGACAGATAGTGAATACTTAGAAAAATATGGTCTTACAAAAGAGCGTTATGCAAGAATGAAAGACAAAGCTATCGTAATGCATCCAGCTCCTGTTAACCGTGGAGTTGAAATTGATACGGATTTAGTAGAAGCAGAAAAATCAAGAATTTTTGAACAAATGCACAATGGTATGTTAGTTAGAAAGGCCGTTATTAAACGTGGATTTGGCTTAGCTCCATTCAAGGAGAAAAAATAAGTATGCGTTTAATTAAAGATGGTCAAGTTTTAATTGACAATCATGTAGAAAAGAAAGATATTTTAATTGATGAAGGAAAGATCATTCAGATTGATGATTCTATAGTGAAAGACTGTGAAGTTATTGATGCAGCAGGTCTTACAGTCATTCCAGGATTAGTAGATGTACATGTACATTTTAGGGAACCAGGACACACTGAAAAAGAAACAATTCATACAGGCAGTTTAGCAGCAGCGCATGGAGGATTTACTTCTGTGTTTGCGATGCCAAACGTCATCCCTTTTCCAGATGATGTAGATACAATAAAAGATTATCAACAATTAATTGAAAAAGAATCTGTCGTACATACATATCCATATGCCTGCATCACTTCAGAAGAAGCAAGCAAAGAAGTTGTGGATATGAAAGCTATCAAAGATTTAGGAATTCGCTGGTTTAGTGATGATGGAGTAGGAGTAGCCACATCTGAAATCATGAAAGAAGCCATGGAAAAGGCGAAAGAAAACGACTGCATGATTGTAGCCCACACAGAAGATATGAGCTATCGTAGACCAGGTGCTTGCGTACATGATAGTGAAGTTGTGACATCAAAAGGTTGGCTAGGAATTCCAAGTGCTTGTGAAAGTACACAATTGATTCGTGATTTAGAAATCACAAAAGAAGTAGGAAATGCATATCATGCTTGTCATATTTCAGCTAAAGAAAGTGTAGAAGCATTAAAAGAAGCGAAAACTTCAGGATTGGATGTAAGTGCAGAAGTTACAGTACATCATTTATTATTAGAAGATAAAGATGTGGTTGGACCTAACTGGAAAATGAATCCACCATTAAGAAGCCATGAAGATCGTATGTCTTTAATTGAAGGCTTAGAAAATGGAACATTGGATTGTATTGCCAATGATCATGCTCCACATACTTATGAAGAAAAGAAACGTTCGATGGATAAAGCACCATTTGGCATAGTTTCATTAGAAAGTGCGTTTGCGTTACTATACACAGAATTTGTGCATAGACAAAAACGTTGGACATTAGCTCAATTAGTGAATTGGATGTCGGCTGCACCTGCCAAACGTTTTGGCTTAGAAAATGTAGGACAGATTAAAGAAGGATATAATGCCGATTTAGTCTTAGTAGATTTAGAACATGAATCTTTGATCGACATAGATACATTTGAATCTATGGGTAAAAATACACCATTTAATGGTTGGAGCGTGAATGCACAAATAAAGGAAACCATTGTAGATGGAAAAACAGTATGGAAAGGATAAAACATGGAAATGTATTAATGACAATTGATGATGAGAATAAACAAGAAGCACTAGAATTAGCGAAACGCTTGCTAACATCGGATATGGAATCTATGCGACTAAGGGTACTGCAGATATGTTTGAAGCTGAAGGTTTGTATGTTCACCGTGCTAGTAAGATTGAAACAGAAGATGGTAAAAACGTATTAGATATTATTCGTAATGGACGTGTAAACTTTGTCATTAACACAATGTCTAATAAGAAGAACACAAGTGCTGATGGATTCTTGATTCGTCGTGTGTCTGCAGAAAATAACATTTCTTGTATGACAAGCTTAGATACAGTACATGCTTTAGTGAAAGTTTTAGAATCATTGAGTTTCTTAATGGTTTCTATGAATGAAATGGGGAAATAGTATGCAAGAATTTGCGAATATTCTATCGAATGTCAAAATCGCAAAAGATATTTGGAAAATGGAATTGAAAACAGACTTAGCTAAAACAGCTAAGCCTGGTCAATTCATTGAAATCACAGTTCCAGGTTTCTATTTGCGTAGACCTATCTCGATTAGTGAAATTAGAGAAGATGTTTTAGTTATTATCTATAAAGTGCTTGGAGAAGGTACTTTAAAAATGACTGAACTTGAAGGAAAATTAGATATCTTTGGTCCGCTTGGAAATGGTTTTCCAATTGAAGACAAAGAAGAAGTATTATTGATTGGTGGCGGTGTTGGTGTACCACCACTATATGAAACAGCGAAACAATATTTAAATAAAAATGCACATGTAACTGTAGTATTAGGTGCAAACGATGCAGATAGTGTATTCTATGTGGATGAATTCAAAGCGCTTGGGTGTGATGTATATGTCGCAACAATGGATGGTTCATTAGGAACAAAGGGTACAGCATTGGATGCGATCAAAGAAAACAATGTGACATGTAAATTTGTATTAAGTTGTGGACCTTTGCCTATGTTGAAGGCAATAAACGAACACTATAGTGAAGGATATATTTCATTAGAAGCTCGTATGGCATGTGGTCTAGGGGCTTGTATGGGATGTGTTGTGAAAGATGTAGATGGACACTCATTACGTGTATGTAAGGATGGTCCTGTATTTGAGATGGGAAAGGTGGCTTTATAATGGATATTTCAGTAAAACTACCAGGATTAAATTTAAAAAATCCAATTATTCCAGCTAGTGGATGTTTTGGATTTGGTAAAGAATATGCCGAACTATATGATTTGAGTATATTAGGTGGCATCGCCATCAAATCAGCTACACCGCAAGAGCGTTTTGGAAATCCTACACCAAGAATTGCTGAAACACCTATGGGAATGTTGAATGCGATTGGTCTACAAAATAAAGGCGTAGATTCTATTATTGAAAATGAACTTCCATTCCTTGCACAGTATGATACAGAAATCATGGCCAATGTTGCTGGTGCATGTGAAGAAGATTATGTTGAAGTTATCAAGAAATTGAATGATCAGCCTGTTATTAAGGCTTATGAATTAAATATTTCTTGTCCTAATGTAAAACATGGTGGTATTGGTTTGGGTACAAAGCCTGAACTTGCAGCACATGTGACTAAGATTTGTAAGGAAGCAGCTACAAAACCTGTATATGTGAAGTTATCACCTAATGTAACGGATATTGTAGAAATTGCCAAAGCCGTTGAAGAAGCCGGTGCAGATGGTATTGTATTGATTAATACTTTAATGGGTATGCGTATTAATTTAAAAACGGGAAAACCATTACTTGCCAATGTAACGGGTGGTCTTTCAGGCCCTGCCATTAAACCAGTTGCCTTAAGAATGGTATATCAAGTAGCACAGGCCGTAAATATTCCAATCATCGGTGTTGGTGGAATTACTTGTGCAGAGGATGTATTGGAATTCTTAAATGCGGGGGCAAGTGCTGTTGAAGTGGGTGCTCAAAACTTTGTGGATCCTTATGTATGTCCAAAAATCATTGAGGATCTTCCAAAAGTATTAGAGAAATATGGATATAAAAATATTGAAGAAGCAGTTGGAAGGAGTTTTAAATAATGAGTAAAACAATTGTAGCATTAGATTTTTCTAGTAAAGAAGAAGTTGTAGATTTCTTAAAACAATTTAATGAACCAGTATATGTGAAGATTGGTATGGAATTAACATATGCATGTGGTTTAGAAATGGTAAAAACAGTGAAGGAAATGGGTCACCACATTTTCTTAGATTTGAAATTGCATGACATTCCAAACACAGTTAAGGGTGGAATGAAAAACTTAGCAAACTTAGGTGTAGATATTGTCAATGTACACTGTGCTGGTGGTATTGCGATGATGAAGGCTGCCATCGATGGCTTGAATGAAGGAGCTAAAGGTGGAAAACGCCCAATGTGTATTGGTGTAACTCAGCTTACAAGCACTTCTAAAGAAGCTATGAATAACGAATTGGGAATTCCTGGTGAAGTTATTGATTGTGTTATTAAATATGCTAAGAATGCGAAAGAAGCAGGCTTAGACGGTGTTGTATGTTCAGTTCATGAAGCTAAGGCAATTCATGAAGCTTGTGGAGATGACTTCTTAACAGTAACTCCAGGTATTCGTTTGGCAAGTGATTCTAAAGATGATCAAAAGCGTGTTGCAACTCCTGCATTTGCGAAAGAACAAGGCTGTGATTATATCGTAGTTGGTCGTTCAATTACGAAGAGTGCTAACCCTGTTGAAACATATAAGGAAATTGAAGCAACAATGTCAAAATAAGGTGTGAGAAATCACATCTTGTTTTTACACTTTTTTATTGAAATTTTTATGATTTGTGGTAGCATAGTAAGCAGGAAAAATATAGTATTTTTTTCAAAAGGAGGATACGTATGATCAAGAATCCAGTTTTGTTTGTGAAAAAAACGTCAGTGATCGAGATGAATAGTATTCTTCGTAGTGCTATACTTTTTAATAGTTCCATTTAAAGATTGGCAATGCGTTTATTTGCTAATCTTTTTTTTGAGTAAATAAAAGAAAGGACAAATTATGGAAAGACTTTTAATTTTAGAAGATGGAAGTGTATATCGTGGAACTGCGTTTGGTAGTGACAACTTCCAAATCGGTGAATTGGTATTTAATACTTCAATGACGGGTTATCAAGAGATTTTAACAGATAATTCATATTGTGGTCAGATTGTAATGATGACATATCCATTGATTGGAAACTATGGAATCAATCGTGATGATAATGAAAGCATGGTTCCATGTGTATTTGGATTTGTAATTAAAGATTATTGTGAATTCCCAAGTAATTTTAGAAGCCAGGAAACTTTGGATGATTTCTTAAAAAGAGAAAATATTCCAGGTATTTATGATATTGATACACGTGAAATCACAATGAAGATTCGTAATGTAGGTACAATGAAGGCTGTTATGGCTGATGTGGATGCCAATGTGGATGCGATTGTTGCAGGCTTAAAAGCAGCTGATTTTTTACATGATCAAGTGGCTCGTGTTTCTACAAATAAAGTATTCCCAATCCCAAATCGTGGTAAAAAAGTTGTGTTGATGGATTTTGGAGCAAAATTAGGGATTGTTCGTGAGCTATCAAAGCGTGGATGCGATTTAGTAGTAGTTCCATATGATACACCAGCAAGTACAATCATGTCATATTGTCCAGATGGCGTTATGTTGTCAAATGGGCCTGGAGATCCAACGGATGTACAAGTCGCAATCGAGACTATCAAGGAATTGATTCCTCAGACTGTCGTATTTGGAATTTGTTTAGGTCACCAGTTGATTTCTTTAGCTTGTGGTGCAAAAACATATAAATTAAAGTTTGGACACCGTGGTGCTAACCATCCAGTTGTAAATTTATCAACTGGTAAAGTGGAAATTACTTCTCAAAACCATGGTTTTGCGGTAGATATTGATAGCTTGAAGGATACTCGTTTGGAAATGACACACCAAGCATTAAATGATAAGAGTTGTGAAGGTGTTCGTCATAAAGACTATCCTTGTTTTGCGGTGCAATATCACCCAGAAGCAAGTGCAGGACCAGAAGATTCTCGTTACTTGTTTGATCAATTTATTGAATTAATGGAGGAGAATAAAAATGCCTAAACGTACAGATATCAAAAAAATCTTAGTTATCGGTTCTGGCCCAATTATCATTGGTCAGGCTGCTGAATTCGATTATGCTGGAAGCCAAGCATGTCAATCTCTTCGTGAAGAAGGATATGAAGTTATCTTAATTAACTCTAATCCTGCTACAATCATGACCGATACAGCGATTGCGGATCGTGTTTATATTGAACCTTTAACAGTAGACTTCGCAAAACGTGTTATCTATAAAGAAAGACCAGATGCCATTTTAGGATCATTAGGTGGTCAAACTGGATTAAACTTAGTTGTAGAATTACATGAAGATGGAATTTTGGATGAGTTTGGTGTAGAAATTTTAGGTACAGACTTACATGCGATCAATCGTGCAGAAGATCGTGAATTGTTCCGTTCTTTAATGCAGGAAATCAATGAGCCAGTACCAGAAAGTATGATTGTTCATACTGTAGAAGAAGCTGTTGAATTCGCAAATCGCGAAGGGTATCCATTAGTTGTTCGTCCAGCTTATACACTTGGTGGAACTGGTGGAGGTTTTGCCGATGATGAGGCTGAACTTCGTGAAATTTGTGATTCAGGTTTAAAGGCAAGTCCAGTTCATCAATGTTTGATTGAACAAAGTATTGCAGGATATAAAGAAATTGAATATGAAGTAATGCGCGATGCCAAAGATAATGCGATTGTTGTATGTAACATGGAAAATATTGATCCAGTAGGTGTGCATACTGGAGACAGTACGGTTGTTGCGCCAGTTCAAACTTTGACAGATCGTGAAAATCAAATGCTTCGTAATGCATCTTTAAAAATCATTCGTGCATTGAAGATCTGTGGTGGATGTAACGTTCAGTTGGCATTGAATCCAGATAGTTTCAAATATTATGTTATCGAAGTTAATCCTCGTGTATCTCGTTCATCAGCCTTGGCAAGTAAGGCAACAGGTTATCCAATTGCGAAGATTAGTGCTAAATTAGCGGTTGGCTTAGGTTTGGATGAGATTATCAACCCAATCACTAAAACAAGTTATGCATGTTTTGAACCTGCATTAGACTATATTGTAACGAAATTTGCACGTTTCCCATTTGATAAGTTCCCAAATGCAGATCGTCATTTAGGAACACAGATGAAGGCGACGGGTGAAATTATGTCGATTGGACGTAACTTTGAGGAATCTTTCTTGAAGGCTGTTCGTTCTTTAGAAATGAAAGTGGATCATATCTATAAAAAAGAATTGGTTGGATTATCTAAAGAAGAATTACTTGAAAAAATCAAAAAGTGTGATGATGAAAGAATCTTCGCTGTTACACAATGGCTTCGTGATGGATATGATATGGAGACAATTCATAATGTAACAAAGATGGATAATTTCTTCTTGTGTCACTTGTTAAGAATTATCAGCTTAGAAAAGTTGATGATGGAAAATGTTAAGGACATTACCGTATTGCGTAAATTAAAGAAATATGGATTTGCGGATAGCTACATTGCGCGTAACTGGGATATGAAAGAATTCGATTTATATAATTTACGTAAAGAAAATGGAATCATTCCAGTTTATAAAATGGTAGATACTTGTGCGGGTGAATTCAAGAGTGCAACTCCATACTTCTACTCAAGTTATGATAATAAAAATGAATCTGAACGCACAGATCGTAAAAAAATCGTTGTATTAGGTTCAGGACCAATCCGTATCGGACAGGGTGTTGAATTTGATTATGCGACAGTACATTGCGTACAGACTTTGCGTGAAGAAGGCTATGAAGCTATCGTTATCAACAACAACCCAGAAACTGTATCAACAGATTTCTCAATTAGTGACAAATTGTATTTTGAACCATTAACTACAGAAGATGTAATGCACGTAATTGATTTAGAAAAACCATTGGGTGTTATTGTTCAATTTGGTGGACAAACAGCAATCAACTTAGCCGATTCATTAGTAGAACATGGAGTTAAGATTCTAGGTACTTCACTACACTCTATTGATTTAGCGGAAGACCGCCATGAATTTGAGGCAATGTTACACAAATTGGATATTCCTCAACCAAAAGGTGAAACTGCAGTCACTGTTGAAGAATCACTAGTAATCGCTAATAAGATTGGTTATCCAGTACTAGTACGTCCAAGTTATGTATTGGGTGGTCGTGCTATGGAAATTGTACATAATGATGATGAATTAAGAGTCTATATGGCAACAGCCGTAAAGGAAATCAGTCATGATGCACCAATCTTAGTTGATAAATATATCGTTGGTAAAGAACTTGAAATCGATGCGATTGCCGATGGAAAGAACGTGTATATTCCAGGTGTAATGGAGCATATTGAACGTGCTGGTATTCACTCAGGTGACTCAATTAGTGTATATCCTACACAGATCATCAATGAGAAGGTGAAAGAAACAATCATTGATTATGGAACAAGAATTGGTGAAGGCTTTGAATTTGTTGGTTTATACAACATTCAGTTCATTGTCGATAAAGAAAACAATGTATATGTATTAGAGGTAAACCCACGTTCATCTCGTACTGTACCATTCTTATCTAAGATTACAGGTGTTCCTATGTCTCAAATTGCGACTAAGTGTGTATTAGGTGAAAGTATTGAAGATCAAGGCTTAACACCTGGATATCATCCTGAAGATAAAGAAAGAGTCTTTGTCAAAGCACCAGTATTCTCATTTGCGAAATTACGTAGTGTAGATACAGTCTTAGGACCTGAAATGAAATCTACAGGTGAGGCTTTGGGTAGTGATGTCAACTTAGAAAAAGCATTGTACAAAGCTTTAGTAGCTTCAGGAATCAATATTCCTTTACATGGAAGTGTATTACTAACAATTGATGATGATAATAAACAGGATGCTTTAGAAATCGCAAAACGTTTCTATAACATTGGATATG
This sequence comes from uncultured Holdemanella sp., assembly GCF_958348295.1. Lineage (NCBI taxonomy): Bacteria > Bacillati > Bacillota > Erysipelotrichia > Erysipelotrichales > Erysipelotrichaceae > Holdemanella > uncultured Holdemanella sp. Next base: position 8,324 of record NZ_CATVYQ010000042.1, on the reverse strand, counting down.
GTATTTATGCGACGAAGGGTACAGCTAAATTCTTAGAAGATAATGGCTTATTTGTACATGTAGCGGCCAAAGTCAATGAGGATAATGGAAATGAATCGGTATTGGATATTATTCGTCATGGACATGTAAACTTTGTCATCAACACAATGTCAAATAAAGATAATTCTACAAGTAAAGATGGATTCTTGATTCGTCGTGTGTCTGCAGAAAATAACATTTCTTGTATGACAAGTTTAGATACGGCACATGCCTTAATTAAAGTATTGGAATCTTTGAGTTTCTCAATGATTTCTATGAATGAAATGGGTAAATAGAGTGTGAGAAATCACACTCTAATTTTTTGTAAAAAAATTAGCACTTAAGTGTTGACAGTGCTAAAAAAGTGACTATAATGATAATTGAAGTTAGAGATAAGTCAAAAGATATCCCGTAACTTGAAGATAGATTTCATAATCTAGTAATCAGGAGGCGATATTTATGAAGTACTATCCAATGTTTGATTTATTTGATGATTTCTTTACAGGAAACACTACAAGTGATGTCATGAAGACAGATATTGTGGAAAAAGATGGAAACTATGAAATGAGCATGGAACTTCCTGGAGTTAAAAAGGAAGATATCCAAATGGAATTGAAGGATGGATATTTGAAAGTAACTGCTACACATGGTTCAAATACAGAAGACAAGGATGAAAAAGGTCGTGTTGTTCGTAAAGAACGTGTTAGTGGATCTTATTCAAGAAACTTCTATGTCGGTGAAGGTATTCATCAGGAAGATGTTAAGGCATCCTTTGACAATGGTGAATTGAAGATCGTTGTTCCTAAGGAAGCACCTAAACAGATTGAAGAAAACAAATTTATCCCTATTGAATAAGGTATCAGGAGGCGATATTTATGAAGTACTATCCAATGTTTGATTTATTTGATGATTTCTTTACAGGAAACACTACAAGTGATGTCATGAAGACAGATATTGTGGAAAAAGATGGAAACTATGAAATGAGCATGGAACTTCCTGGAGTTAAAAAGGAAGATATCCAAATGGAATTGAAGGATGGATATTTGAAAGTAACTGCTACACATGGTTCAAATACAGAAGACAAGGATGAAAAAGGTCGTGTTGTTCGTAAAGAACGTGTTAGTGGATCTTATTCAAGAAACTTCTATGTTGGTGAAGGTATTCATCAGGAAGATGTCAAAGCTTCATTTGACAATGGTGAATTGAAGATCGTTGTTCCTAAGGAAGCACCTAAACAGATCGAAGAAAATAAATTTATTCCAATTGAATAACTACAAGAATGCACCTATATGGTGTATTCTTTTTTTAAGGGGGAAATTATGAAGATAGAGGTAATAAATGAAAAGCGTTTAAATCATATTCATTATTGTAGAGTGCATAAAGAGAATCAACGGCTATCGGGTTCTTTTTGGGTTCCTTCCAAATCAAAATCTAAGAATAAGAAGATGTTTAGTTTTGAATTGAATGATAGTGATTTTTTGGTTTGTGATCCAGAACATATTTTTAAACAAAAGATTGTAGGGAATAAGCCTAGTGAATGTATTCTAAATTTGATGAATATATTGATTCAAGAAGATATGGAGTTTCTTCAAAAATTAGAAATGAAACTTGAAAGAATAGAAGATCAGTTAATGTCTCATACGGGATCTCATTATGAGTCGCAAATCTTTGAAATGAGGAAAACGATAAGTGCTTTTGATTCGTATTATGATCAGATGATTGAAGTGGTACAAAACTTGCAGGAATTTTATAATGATACACATTTTGAAACACTAGAGAAAAGACTAACACGTTTATCGAATGTTACGGATCGTTTGGCAGAGTATTCCATTCAGCTTCGTGAAATGCATCAAACACAAGTGGAGATGCGTCAGAATCAAATCATGCAGTTTTTAACGATTGTAACAACGATATTCATGCCACTAACTTTAATTACTGGATGGTATGGCATGAATTTTAAGGCTATGCCAGAATTAGATACTTCCTATGGATATTTCATTGTGATAGGAGTTTGTATATTGATCATTATTTTAGAAGTGATTTACTTTAAAAAGAAAAAATGGTTTTAGCTATAAAAAGCGCTAGTTTCAGTGTATGATTTTGGTAGAGAGCGGGTGTTTGTATGTCTGTGAATATTCGTATTATGCAGAAGGGTTTCTTTCGTAGAAAAAAGTTTATAATCGATGATTTAGTTAAATTGTCTCACTTATCTTTTGGGGTTATGGATGAAAATTGTCAATTAATTCCGAATCAGATAGGGGATCATACGATCTTATTTGATCGCAAATATCTTCAAAGAGGGATTGAAATCTATATTCAAAATCATGATATTTGTTTGAATTTAAGTCTTCCTACAAGTATGGATGAAATTCAATTGTTTTATTATTTAGTAAAAGTATATTGTGAATATATGGATACTGATGAATTCGTGAAAGACGATTGGCTAATGGACATAAAGGATATTGATTTGCAGATGGTGTATGATAAAAGAACGAGTGCCGATGCACTTATGGACTTGAAGAGTAAATTATCGGATCATAAGTATTTTGAAATTTTTGGCATTCTTCATCCGATTTCAATTGGAGAAAATGAATTGAATGATTTTGGCACAGATTTAGATTTGTTTGGGAAATATCTACATAATCAACAAGCTTTGGATGCATATTATGCCACGCCAAGAATCTATAATGCACATGGTAGAAGAATTGGTATGTATGCATTAGGAGCGGATATACTAACGATTCTTCCCGTAGAACCATATGTTGTATTGAATCAAATTGAAGGGATAGAAGAGTGGTATGTATTTATGAATGATCGATTAGTGAAGTATCGTGATTTAATGGGCTTCATTAAAAAGTTTGATTATTATGATGCCAATCATAGAATGGTATGTTTATCGAAAGAAGAGATTTCAGAGGCTTTAAATACGCTTTCTATACAAAAAATATGAGCAGCTAATCAAATAGCTGCTCATTAACTGTATCTAGCGTTCCTTGAAAGAAATCATTTTTTCCTCCACCACGAACTTGATGTCTTTCTTTGAGTTGTAAGAATATGTCTTTAGAATTTGTCATGAAACGATAATTATCTTTTTGTTTAGAAACAAGTAAAACATAGTTGTTGCTAAAAGATACAAGCTTATTGTAGTAATACAATTGTGTATCGCGATCCAATTCATCACATAGAACGATTTGGTTTTCTTTATGTTCGATAATTAAGTGATCAATCATCTCTTTATTTAATTGTTTGATTCTTTGCTTCAAAGCATAATTTTCATCTAATATGCGTTGTACATTAGAAGATAGAGTTTCAATGCTTGAAGACAATTGATTTGAGATTTGAATAGACTGATCATGTTTTAAGACATAGTCTTCATAGGCAAGTTTTCCGCATAAGAAGAATAGGCGTGTGCCTTTTTTGATTTTCATCGATTTAATGATTTTAAACAATCCCACTTCAATCGTACTTTTTACATGTGGGGCGCAACATGCGCATAAATCTACATCTTCAATTTCGACAAGGCGTGGTTTGGCTAAATCAAGTTTTGCACGATATTTAATGTTGGAATAATCCTCTAAGTAATAGGTTTTAACAGGTTTATTTGAAAAGATGACAGAATTCACTAAAGCTTCAATTCTTTTAATTTGATCATTATTTAAATCCATCGCATAATCAGCTGTAATTTCATTGTATCCTAAATGAAATCCAACATTATCCACATGATATTCTTTGTGTATCAATCCAGAAAGAATGTGTTCTCCTGTATGATGTTGCATATTGGTGTAGCGATGAGTCCAGTCAATAATACCTTGTACATCACCATTTAATGCAGAGTGCGTATAATGATGAATTTCATCATTTATGATTTGTACATCCACCACTTCAATAGCATTCAACGTTCCTTTGTCACATGTTTGCCCACCTTCTTCAGGAAAGAAAAGGGTTTGATCCAAGATTATGTCATATAATTCATTCTTTTTAACACATGAAATAACATGGGCATGAAATGTTGTTTGGTAGCCTTCTTGTTCGTATAGTTTTAAAGTCATATATATCACCGGAATTAATCATAGCATAAGTGATACAAACTTTGACAAATAATTAAAAACATATTAGACTTATATGGTTTGAACAAAGATGTTTTGCTTCCCAACCATCTTTAAAAAAACAGGAGGGTAAAAAATGAATAGAATTAAAACGGAAGTTAAAGAAGTGGGTGTATTACTAAGAAGTATACCTTCACTTACGATGACACTTTTTATTGTTTCGGTCATCACTATGAATCTTTTGGCAAACAAAAGTATTAACTTGCCATTTAGCTTTATGGCACTGGATTGTGGGATTGTGGTAAGCTGGCTTTCATTCTTATGTATGGATGTCATCACAAAACATTTTGGTCCTAAAGCTGCAACACAAGCATCACTAGTAGCTGTGTTGGTGAATTTAGGTATGTGCCTAGTCTTTTTCTTGGCATCAAAGATTCCTGGTGTATGGGGTGAATCCTATGTAGAAGGATCAGAAGCCATTATTAATGGGGCATTAGACGGAACAATTGGTGGTACTTGGTATGTACTATTTGGAAGCACAATTGCGTTTATTGTTTCTGCCATTGTGAATAACTATACAAATTCCATGTTAGGAAAGATTTCTAACAACAACAGCAACTTTAAATCGTATGCATTCCGCTCTTATGTATCTACTGGTATTGGTCAGTTTTGCGACAATCTAACGTTCGCATTAATCGTGTCACACCAATTCTTTGGATGGACATTGGTACAATGCGTTGTGTGTGCCTTTACAGGTATGATTGTAGAAACACTATGTGAGGTCATCTTCTCATATCCTGGTTTCAAGATCCTACAAAACTGGAAGAAGAATAAAGTAGGTAGAGAATATTTTGAATATATGAAAGAAAGCAGTCGTTAAACTGCTTTTTCTGTACGACAGGCAGTCGTGCTTATAGTTGATAATCTAAATCAATGATTATCAACTGTTTTATTTTAGAGACAATAAAGTACAAGATACTCGTAACACTATACAAAAGTCATTGAAGTAAAACAGTCCCAACAAGGTTGAAATACTTTGTCTACTAAGGATATAGCCAAGTAGTAAGCCATACTCAATGCATTCTCGTGAGGGAGTGTGTGAAGGGAGTTAAAGCGAGAACTCAGGCACCAATCTATCAATGCACATGTGGCGTTCAGTATTGATGATGCTGCGGAAAAAAGCAGAAATCCTATGAATAGATACCAATGACTATATCGATATCTGTTAATACTGGATGTGAAAGCAGGAAGCATGAGTTCAAGGGAAGGCACAGATGATCCTGTGAGGTCTCCATATTTAATGGACTACCATCTATAAGCGTAGCGAAATGATGGATAGTGTATGGAGAAGTCAGAGTTACTAATAGTAGCGAAGAAGTTATAGAAATATAATGGAGCAAAGTGGTAACACCTTGTGAGCTTTGAGTAGATGTAGTTGTGTAAGTGCAAATTTTAAGAATATTCGTATTAACCTTAAAAGATACTACATGACAGAAGAAAGGAGATAAGAAAAGACATTATGAATGAACCATTAAAATTCAAATTATTTAGTGTGTATGGAAAGGTACTGCACAAAGATGTTCTTACAGAAGCTTTTCGTAAAGTGAAGAAGAACAAAGGCTGTGCCGGTATTGATAAAGTCAGTATCAAAATGTTCGAGGAAAATTTAGATGACAATATCGATTTGATTTTGAATGAACTTCGAACAAAGACGTACAGGCCTTCTCCGGTAAGGCGAAAATATATACCGAAGAAAAATGGAAAGCTCAGACCTCTGGGAATACCAACTATTAAAGACAGGGTGGTGCAACAAGCACTGGTCACTAAACTTGAGCCCTTCTTTGAAGAAAACGTATTTCACGACAATTCCTGTGGATTCAGACCTAACAGAGATGTAAAATTAGCCATCAAGAAGATTGTGTCTAGATTAGAAAGTGGATATCTATATATCTATGATTTTGATATAAAAGGTTACTTCGACAATATACCTCATAAGAAACTTATGAAGGTTCTTAATAAGTATGTGTCAGATGGAACGGTGCTAGATATGATTTGGAAAACACTTAAAGCAGGATATATGGAAGATGAAATTCGATATGAAACTGCAAGTGGTACACAACAAGGAGGAGTTATTTCTCCATTATTGGCGAATATCTATTTGAATGAACTTGACTGGGAATTAGCTAAAGCAAATCTTGAATTCGTGAGATATGCCGACGACTCAATAGTCATGTGTCAAACAAAGGAAGATTTGGAAAAAGCCAAAGTTATAGTACATGAAACATTACAACGTCTAGGCCTTGAATTGGCAGAAGATAAAAGTGATGATATTGATTTTCACGAGAAAGACTTTGATTTCCTAGGTTTTACGTTCAACCATTTAAAAATGTCTAAAAATAAACATGTCTATTACACATTTGGACCATCCGTAAAATCGTTAAAGAAGTTTAAGAGTGATATTAAATCTATCACGAAGAAAAGTTGTACACATTCCTTTGAGAAGTGGACAGAGATTTTAAACCCAGTCATAAGAGGCAAGTTCAATTATTTTCTTATACCTTTCCAAGTTAAGCAGGAAATTAAACATCTGTTAGAAGAACGCGGTCGAATAATGCATGGTATACCTACACTTAGAGTAAACGCATTAGATGGTTATGTAAGACAGAGACTTCGTGTTAATTTTTCATGCCGAGGCAAGCAACATGGTGGCCAAGTACAAGGAAAACTATTAACTGTCAAGTACGATAACAAGTTCTTCATTAAGTGTATGGGTCTCGTTACAGGAGCATTTATGCAGGCTAAATTATTTTCTCCAGAAATGGACATTGACGATTTTATACTTTTGATGGACACTAATAAAAGAAAAAGAACCTCTAATCAGAATACAAATAGGTTCTTTCAATATGCATACGCTAAATAAGTTAAATCACAACATTTAAGTCTTTTCTATAAATTTAACTCACATTGGTAAGCCGTATGCCTTAGTAGGGCACATATGGTTTGATAAGGGGCGGTAGAATTTAAACTCTATCGCCTACTTTCTTTTACCAATCAAAAAATTCCTCATCATCATAGTTTGGATCATCTCTATTTTCATCTTCAATCATTTGATAAATCACGTAATCCCTTAAATCTTCCAAACTCATTTCCATGACTTTCTTTTTGATTCGTTCGTATTGTTCGTGTTCTCTTTGTTCTCTTTCAGCCTGATATCTTAATTGTTCTTCCATTATGTCATCTGCTTTTTTTAATGCTTCTGGGGATACCGCAAAAGCTAATGCGACTTTGTGCTTACATACAACTCTTCTTCCTTCTGCATGGGGACAATCGCAAGTGGATTTTCTAGGATGCGCAAAATCAATTTTCACATGGTAATCTTCACAACCAGATACAATAGCAGAATATGTAGTGCCATCAAATCTTTGAATATTTTTTACACGTCCTTCTTTAAAATATTCATAGCCACGCCAGTAAGAACGATAACTGGCATCATTAAGTAGTTTATCGACCATATAATAGCCTCCTTTTCTTAATATTAACATGTCTCAAGCTGTGATAATAATGCTTTTGTACAATTATAGGTATTTAGTCTTTGCGTTGTTTCTAAGATGCCTGTTAATATTTCTTTCGTGTCTTCATCGACCAATTCACCATTTGGTTTGTAGTCATATATGATGATTGGCTCAACAATATAAACACCTTCACAAGCATCTTCTAAATAAATCGCATAGTGTGTATCGTTAATTGTAAATAGATACATATATTCTTCTGATTCATTATAGGTACATGAAAGTACAGTGCCTATTGGATATTTTTGATTAAATGAAACAGAGTGGTCTGAATCATGATTGATTAAATTTTGATCGATGTCCCTTAAAATATTTCGCACAAAATCCAGAGCGTTTTTTTGCACAATCTTTAACTCTTCTTTCATGCATTCAAATCGCAACTGATCTACAACATCTAATTCTTTGACGTTGATTGGAACAACTTTGTTTTTATGATTTTTAGAATGCATTTTTAAACCAAACTTTTTCTTATTGTAGGTATATAGATACACATATTTAATTTCATCAAAACGACTTTCTAGAATGGTTCCAACTGGATATTCTAATTCATAAGGAAGTAGTGTTGTATTCTCAATAGAATTTAAACGCTTGTTTAGATATTCTATATGAATATTATTTTGTTCAATCAAAGCTTTGTGCAATTGACGGCTAATTCGGTGCGCCACTAGCGGTCATACCGGTTTCGAATGAC
>NZ_CATVYQ010000041.1:0-21779 GCF_958348295.1 uncultured Holdemanella sp. | reverse complement strand
CCAGAAAATAGTATCTGGATGGTTCGTCATTTCTTAACTTAATGACATTGGGTTATTTCTTCTTGTTCTTTTCAATAGCATTAATTGTGCAAGCAAAACCTGTAATCATTGAAAGTAGTATTGCTCCACTCATTGCTTCGTTCATTCCAGCACCAAAGAAAAAAACAATCAACGCTACAATTACCATAAGAATGATTGAAATCATTGCCTCTCATAATATATCTCCATCAAGTCCAATTTGTAATTTTATTCTTCATTTAAAAGATGTTGTAACTCTTCTTTGCTTGATAATACTGTTTGGTATTTACTCACAAATATTTGACTGTTGTTTTTAGGTAAAGTCATTTCCACAATAGATAGATTGTTTTTTATCTTTTATAGAACACGCCGATATGAGTCATGACAAATGCTAATGTTTTTACTTTTTTATTTTCCAGTAACCACTATATCCATGACCGATGTACTCAATGTTATCCATTTCCTTAATCTTTCTACGCACAGTACGAATGCTAATCCCAAGCTTTTCTGCTAGCTGTTTTGCTGAAATTTTGTTGTTTCTTTTTATCATTTCTAGAATCAAGGTATAAACATCATCTTGAGTGACATCTTGAGTGACATCTTGAGTGACATCTTGAGTGCCATTGTAATTTAAATTTGGCATAATGACTGTAAATTGATATCTATCCGATCTGAAATATGGTTTCTTTTCTTCAGTATAGTTTATTTGGAAGGCATAATTATCAAGAATCTTGGCAAAACCACTACCTTTGCGTTCCATATATCCTAATCGGTTAAATACATCCGCAATGACAGGATTTCTCCTTGTTGATGGTACTGTTGTTGGATTTCTGTCTTGAATAACAGAGCCATCTGGCATTCCACCAGGGGAATAGATTTCCATACGATCGTCATAAATATCAATATGAACTTCACTTCCATTTACCAAATAATCACGATGGGCAATCGCATTAACTAATGCTTCATGGTATGATCTTTCAACATACTCTGGAAGTTCTTCTCTTGAATTAGCAGTCTTTCGCCACATCATTTTTGCATTGCGCTTTATAAATCCTTCACCATTTTCAATCAAGGATATAAGACTGCCAGAATATTCAGCATCATCCAGTGCGTCCATTGTTCCGCCACTTTTTGTTAATCCATTCCATCTAGTGCAAAACACTCTAGAATAATGGATAGGACTTTCATCGACAATTAATGCACCAGCATTAGTAAGATATCCATCTTTTGTTGCTAATCCAAAAGAAATGAGGTCCTTGTCATTAAAACTTTGTCCAGTCCATTTCTTATATCTTTCTCTTAGTTTAGAAAAAGCGTAATCTTCAACTTTATACATGGAGTTTTGAGAATCGAATGTTGTATTACGGCCATGAAGGACTAGTCGTTTTAGTTCTGTGGAACTTGCTTTTACACTTTCGTTTCCTATGCGAACATAGGCTTCTAACATGCCATCACCGGAATAGTAATATGGAGTTTCTTCTCCCTTCAATATGTCTACAATCAATAAAACCTTATCCTCTTCTTTTTGAAATCGAATCTTAAATTCAGGAATAGGATCTAAACGAGATTTAATCATTTCACTTATTATTTCTGCATCTTTATCTGGGTTTTCTAATCCAATTATTTGATTATCATCAGATATTCCAAAGATTAAAGAACCGCCATAAGTATTTGCAAAGGCGCTTACACTTTTGCACCAGCTCTTTGGCTTTTTCATCTCAAGTTTTAGCTTCTTGTCATATTCAGATGTTTCACCAATTAATTTTGTAATTTCCATTGCCTCATCTCCTTGTTATAAAATAGTAAAGCTATTAACTGCTTAAAAGATACCATAGTTTTATCGTCGCTTCAAAAATATCGATATTAAAAACTTTAATAAAATTAATTTTGGTTTTTGTCTTAAATAATTTTGATAATTGATTTCTTCATAGAAAAATATAGCATCTTAAAATATATTCATGAATACTGTAAAATATTTCTTCATAGTCAGATATTTAGATTGTATAAAGATTACATTTTGTGGATAATCGAAAGTATAAAGAACTGTCCAATGATATGGATTCTATGGGGATTTAAAATTTTTTTGGGCTTTGTGTCGTAGGGCTTAGTTGACGGTATCTGAATCATTGTTCGAACCTATTTACGCTATAAAATGGATGATTGATGGTACTCTCTTAAGCGAAAGGTCGTAGTTCGACTCCTATCTGGAATGCCATTTTTTTGAGTTTTAACAGGATTTTTAATGGATTTTAGCCTGTAAATGATAAAAGGGATTTGTCTGATGTGTTCATCATTCAAATCTCTTTTTGTTTTGTGATAAGTGAGGAATGGGAAATGTTTTCGTACCAAGTTAATTTCTTTGTATGAATTCTTGTAGAAAAATTGGGGGTTATTTCTTCTGGTTCTTTTCAATAGCATTAATTGTGCAAGCAAAACCTGTAATCATTGAAAGTAGTATTGCTCCACTCATTGCTTCGTTCATTCCAGCACCAAAGAAAAAAACAATCAACGCTACAATTACCATAAGAATGATTGAAATCATTGCCTCTCATAATATATCTCCATCAAGTCCAATTTGTAATTTTATTCTTCATTTAAAAGATGTTGTAACTCTTCTTTGCTTGATAATACTGTTTGGTATTTACTCACAAATATTTGACTGTTGTTTTTAGGTAAAGTCATTTCCACAATAGATTGTTTTTTATCTTACAAAAGAAGGCCAAAGAATTGAGATTCAAGATGATCAACTGTATCATGTTGTGACAGATCTATATACAGGGCAGATGCTTGGTTCGGTAAATAAAATGTCATATGGACTTTTATCACTTGAACCTAAAGATAAGGATGGAAATCCAATTGAAAATCTTGAGGATTATATCATTAAAGAAGATGGCAAAGAATTAAAAGCTTGGGATGCAATCGCAAGATATATGCGCTCTTTTGATGATACTGATGGTGATGGGATTAGCAATTTTTCAAAGTATTATGCTTCAACACATGATCATAAGGTTGTGGATGATAGTAAGAATATAATTGACTTGATTAAAAAGCCAAATAAATTTAGTGCAATGATTGTGGCAATCGTTTTAGTCATTATTTTACTAATTGTACTTTTAATTTTATTGATTTTTAAAATTGTTCATAAGATTAAAAATAAGAATAGATAAAGATATTTTAGGTGTGACAACCAATAAAAAAGCTGCAACGATTTTGTCGTTACAGCTTTTATTCATGCCTTAAAGCTTCAATTGGATCTAGATTTGCAGCTTTATAGCTAGGTAACAATCCAAAAATAATTCCGATTGCCATAGAGAATAATACGGATAATATCATGGCTGGAATACTAATGGATACAGGAGTACCATTGAATATTGATATTAATTTAGCTAAACCAATACCTGTTAATACACCTACAATACCTCCAATCGAAGTAAGTACTACAGCTTCAGTCAAGAACTGGAATAGAATGGCTTTTTTCTTAGCACCAATCGCTTTTTTAAGACCAATTTCTTTCGTTCTTTCGGTTACCGTTACAAGCATGATGTTCATAACACCAATACCACCGACTAGTAAGGAAATACCGGCAATCCAGATCAACATCGCATTTGTAGATTTAGAAAGATTTTGAATATCTTTAGCCTGCTTTAATAAATCTTGTGCTTTATATTGAACACTGGAAGAAGAAACATTTGTATTTAAGATAGTAGCTGCTTCTTTTCCAACACGAGTCATATTCGAAGTGGCATCCACCTTTAGTAATGCATTTTGCGGTTCATCAAACTGATAAAAGATTGGCCAAGATTCACTTGGAACATAGACTTTAGAACCCGTAGACTGATTATATGTATGATAATCATCAATGCTTTCCATTGTAGGCTCAAAAGTTTCTTTATCTGCACAAACACCAACGATTGTGAATGGTGTTGAAGAAATCTCAATCGTTTTACCAATCGGATTTTCTTCACCAAATAAAAGTTTTGCGCTTGTTTCATCTAATACGGCAACTTGCCTATATTTCTTGTTGTCATCTTCTGTAATGCCTCTTCCTTGTTTGATGGTGAGTCCAACAATTGAGAAGTAGTCTTGACTCACACCCATGATGTATCCACCATCTAAAGAAGTGTTATTACGAAATATAGTTTGATAACTTTGTCTTGAACGATAAAGCGTAGCACCTTGGACATGCTCGATATTTTTTAAAGATTCAAGTGTATCTTTTGAAACGGTAGGTACACCATCTGGAATGCCTGCATCGAAAGAATATTCCAAATCTTCTTGATATAAAGCTACTTTTACCGTGTTATTTCCGGAACCAATTAGATTCTTTTCAATTTGATCATTTGTTCCCTTAATTGTAGAAACAATCGCAATGATGGAGGCAATGCCAATGATAATTCCAAGCATTGTTAAGAAGGATCGCATCTTATGGGCAAAAATGCCTCGAAAGGATAATCTTATATTTTCAATCATGATGCATCCTCCGACATATTCTTTGTCTTAACGCCTTCTTTGGCATTTTTACTATACGCAAACGCAATAGAATCCGTGTCTGTAAGACCTTCTTTAATTTCGACTGTATCCCCCCAGACAATCTTTCCAACCGTTACATATTGCTTCTTCAATCTTCCATGATTTTCTTTAAGAACATAATATTTATTTCCTTCTTGTTTGACATAAGCTTTTGAAAGCCAAATTGAACTCGTTGTATCTGTATTTGAATGGAAGGTTAATTCTAAATATTCACCGACCGCAACATTTGAGGCATCTTTGGCGATTGCTTCAAAACCATAGTAGCTCACATTTGGGTTTCCTGAACCATTGTAGTTGCTGCTAGAAGAAGGAACTGTATCAATACTTTGGATCTTGGCATCGAATGTTTCCCCACTTGTCCAGCAATAAGCTGAAATGGTATCGCCAACTTTGATTTGGTTTAACATCAATTCACTAATACTTCCTTTAATATAAGTTCCTTGGCCGGTTGCCACTTCTAAAAAGGCACTGCCATCTTGAATAGGATTTGATAGATCTTTTATATTACGCACAATACCACTGCGCTTTGCACGAACGATGCCGTCATTTAATAAAGCTTTATTTTCACTTAATGAAAGCTTTGCCTTTCTTAAATCTAAATCTAACGTCTTCAATTCCTGCTTCTTATCACGAATGGCTTTCGCAAGTTCTGTTTCTGTATAACCTGATGTATTATCTGGACTTTGATTTTGTTCGGTCTCTATATACTTTTGTTCTTCTTTCGTATGTGAAATCACCGAATACATATCGCCTTCATTCATAGATTGTTTAGTGGCAAACTTGTCACAACGAACAAGCCATGAAGAACTGATTTCATCATCATTTGTATACACATCAAATCGAAAATATGAATTTAGATTCTTGTTGTCTAAAAATAGTTTTCCATACACAAATCCCTGGTCTTCACTTAACTTAAACACATAAGGATTCTTTTTGGTTCCAACTGTAGAAATGTCTTCATAAGGAATCTTTTGTTTGTCACTATAATACTCTACAACATCCTTTGAATCATACGCATTGTTTGAACCATCTGTATATGTATATTCAATCCAATACCAACATGTATGATCCGATGTTTTTTTAATTCTTTCTTCTTTCCATGCATTTACATCTTCTTTAGGTCCTTTTTCAGGGGCTTCACTTTCTGTATTTGTATAATAAATCTTATAGTCTGTAAAATTCTTTTCGGCTTGGGATAAAGAAAGAATATATGGATATAAGCCATTTCCATTTTTTGTAGGAACACTAGGCAACGGTGCAGGTGTAGGATCTTGAATTTCTGGTTTTTCAACAACATCTGGAACAGGTGTTGTATTTAATAATTTTTTTAATTCGTGATTGGCAAGTGTAATCGCATTTTGTGCTTTTTCCACTTCCAATTGACTTGTATCCACTGCACTTTGAAGTGTCGTTAAGTCATAAGATAACAATGGATCTCCTACACTCACTTGTTGACCTTCTTTGACAAAGACTTGTGTAATTGTTTTAGAAGAATCATATAAAACCGATTGTGTATCACTATTAGATACAAGCCCTGTTGAAGTGGATGGATTATCCCAATAGCCTGTATTTAAACTGGATACAGAATGAACCTCAATCGTATTGGACAAGCTTAAGTAAAACTTAATTCCAACCAAGGCAAATGCACATACAGAGACAATAATAATTCCTTTTTTTATAGAAGGCTTCATGCTGTACCTCCTTGTTTATTTTCAATGATCTCTCCATCAATGATATGAAGAATCTTTTTGGCATGACTTGCCACACTTGCATCATGCGTAATCATAATGATTGTCACACCTTCATCATTTAAAGCTTTAAACAATTCCATAACTTGTTTACCACTCGCCTGATCAAGTGCTCCTGTAGGCTCATCGGCAAGTAGAATTCTAGGATGATTGATAAGGGCACGGGCAATCGCAACACGTTGTTTTTGTCCACCGGACAATTGGCTTGGTTTAAAAGTTGTACGATCTTGTAAACCAACTTTACTTAATGCAACATCCGCCCTATGATTTCTTTCTTCTTTATGGATTCCTGCATAAATTAAAGGTAAAGCTACATTTTCTTGAGCGGTTTCCGAACTTAATAAATTGAAGTTTTGAAAGACAAAACCGATTTTATTTAATCTTAAATCACTTAATGCATCATCATTCATTTCAGAAATATCTTCATCTTCAAATAGGTATGTACCCGTACTTGCTCGATCTAAACATCCGATGATATTCATAAGTGTTGTTTTACCAGAACCACTTGGTCCCATAATCGCAACATAGTCGCCTTGTTCGACTTCTAGACTCACATCTTTTAAAACTGGAACGATCAATGGTTCTTTTCCATAATTTTTATAAATGTTTTTAAGATTAAGAAGCATTGGCACCACCATCCGTTTCCGTTTGATATTCCGTCGTTGTCTTCATACCTTCCTTATATGTATCATCGGCCCATGCGATATAGTCATCCTCGCTTAGTCCTGACTTGATTTTTGTGGTAGATGTTTCTTCATCTGTTTTACCAAGTTCTACTTTTCTTTTCTTTAATTTACCTTTTTCAGAAACCCATACATATGAATTTCCATTGTCATCCGAAACAATAAAACTCGCATCTAACCAAATTCCTTTTTTCTTTGTGGATTGTCCATTATCCACTTCAATATAGACGTGTTGTCCAAGTTTTAAGCCTTTATTATTATCTAAAGTGACATAGAAAGGATATTTGGATGCAGATTCATTTGAATCATTTCCATAAACGTTATTGTTAGAATTGGATTGAGGGTCTGTTTCCACTTTGGTAACTGTACCTTTATAAATTTGATCTTCATTTATACGACTTCTTACAATAACATTTGTTCCTTCAGAAATAGATCCCATTTCACTAATAGAGCCTTTTACTCTAAAATCTGAAGTTTGTGTAATCGACACCAATGGCTTTTGGTTTCCATTTTCACCCGTTCCACCATCTCTATTGACTTCTTTAATAATTCCATCAATTGTCGAAAGAACGGTCGAATTTTCGATTTGTTTGTTCAATTGATCAATTTCAGTCTGTGTGGCTTTGATTGTATTTTGAGCCTGGCGAATCGCATAACTTGCATCATTGATTCTTGCTTGAATCTCCACTTTATCTGCACCTCTATTAAGCTCAGCCTTATAATCTTCAATTGTATTATTTTGAGCAGCGATTTCATTGTTCTGTGCTTCAATATCCAATTTTTTTTGGGCGATGGAATTGGATGCTTCAGTCGTATCATAAGAAAATAATTTATCGCCTTTTCTTACTTTTTGACCAGCTTCAACATACATTTCAGTAATGGATTTATTTCCATCAGAATTGATATCTACAGTTTCTGAGGATTCTACTACACCTGAATATCGGTTTTCCGTATTAGAAGAACCAATGATTGTAGATACTTTTTGAACATAGATGTTTTGGGTGTTACTTCCTTTCGGAAATAAGAAATAGATGCCTATAACGGCAATTAAAATGCATACTGAGATTAAAATTATAATTTTAGTCTTTTTGTTCATAGATTATTCTCCTGATTTATTATCGTTATATATTCAGTATATCAAATAGTATTATAGAAATATCCTTAAAAATCCTTAAATTATGGTATACTTTAAAGGTTGTTAAAAAGAGAGGGATATTAACAAATGAATTCACTAAAACCGATGTTACTTTCATCACTGAAAAGCTATAATAAGTCTCAGTTTGTCAAAGATGTGACAGCTGGGATTATTGTCGCTATTATCGCATTACCATTATCAATCGCCTAGCACTTGCTTCAGGTGTGGGACCAGAAGCCGGAATCTTTACTGCAATTGTGGCAGGCTTTGTCATTTCAGCACTAGGCGGAAGCAGTGTACAAATTGCAGGACCGACCGCTGCATTTGCGACGATTGTTGCTGGAATTGTAGCCCATGATGGAATGGATGGACTTATTGTTGCCACTATTCTTGCGGGTATCTTTTTGATTTTGATGGGACTTTGTCATTTTGGAAGCCTAATCAAGTTTATTCCATTTACCATTACGACAGGTTTTACTTCGGGTATTGCCGTTACGATTGTGATTGGACAATTAAAAGATTTCTTTGGATTAACTTATCCAAATGGAGTAAAGCCTATTGAGACGGTTGAAAAATTTGAAGCTGTGATTAACAATTTTTCTACAATCAATATGGATGCCGTCATAGTAGGTGGAGTATCTTTAGCTATATTGATTATTGCTCCATATATCTTTAAAAGAATTCCAGGCTCATTTTTAGCCGTTATTGCAGGAATTTTGATGGTTCAATTCTTGCCTTTAAAGGTAAATACAATTGGAAATCTTTATACAATCAGTAATGCATTACCTACTTTACATTTTCCAAGCTTATCATTAAATAGGATTCAAAATGCATTACCGAATGCACTAACCATAGCCGTGTTGGCTGCCATTGAATCATTACTTTCTTGTGTTGTTGCTGATGGTATGATTAACGGAAAACATCGCTCGGATATGGAGCTTGTTGCGCAGGGTGCTGGAAATATCGCATCTGCTTTATTTGGTGGAATTCCTGCCACGGGTGCTATCGCTAGAACAGCTGCCAATATTAAAAAGGAGGAAGAACACCAATTGCCGGTATGGTACACTCCATCACATTGGTCATTGTATTAGTTGTTTTAATGCCATATGCCGGAATGATTCCGATGCCTACCATTGCAGCGATTTTATTTATTGTCGCATACAATATGTGCCAATGGCGTACCTTTGTGAACTTAGTTAAAACAGCACCTAAGAGTGATGTTATTGTTTTAGTCACTTCATTTGTGCTAACCATCATCTTTGATTTGGTTGTAGCCATTGAAGTAGGAATGGTACTTGCTTGTTTATTATTCATTAAACGTATGAGTGAAGAAACAAAAGTCAATGGCTGGACATATGTAGATGAGGATACACCCGATGTTGATGAACATCTTCAAAAGCTTCCACTTCAGATTCGTGTTTATGAGATTTCAGGACCCTTGTTCTTTGGGGCAGCTAGTGTAATTGAAGAAATTGTAGTCAAAGATTTTACAACATGCCTAGTTCTTCGTATGCGTAGTGTTCCTGCATTAGATAGTACGGCACTAAACGCATTAAAGGATTTAGTTCAAGTTTGTGAATCAAAAGGGATCACGATTGTATTCTCACATGTGAATGATCAACCAATGAAGGTCATGGAAAAGGCTGGTTTTATTGAGCTTGTAGGAAAAGAAAATTTCCAGCATAGTATCAGTGCTGCACTAGATCGTGCAGAAGAAATTATTCATAAATAAAAAAACGCGTTTGCGTTTTTTTAATTTGTTTCAAATAATTTCATCCTATCGGATACAAATTCATTATCATTGATCTTTTGTTCAATATTCTTGTTGAGTGGACAATGTTCTCGTGTAATTGTATAGCTACTTCCACTAAAATTAAATGTGATGTATTCAAGATTATCAATCCATTTGAATAGAGATACAGAATTGTACACTAGAGCTTTATGTATATATAAGTTTTCGTTGTTGTACCAATCTGTACAATTATAGTTTATTGTAAGTCCATAGTTTTCAGAATCAATTTCAAATATATAGCCATATTCCGATAGGGGTAAGGCATTTAGTAAATGGGAAGTATTACTGTTGTCTCCAATATATTTATTTTTATATTTTTTTAGTTGTTCAAATGAACTTTTATCCACATTAAAAGGACTTGTTGGAACGGTATCAATGGTATATTGTTTCTTGTTGTCAATTAAGTAATATTCATTGGGTGTATCGGCGTTGATGCGAAATACATTGTAGAATGGATTTTGGTATTCAATCATCTTGTTTCCATCATCACTAAATATTGTGATTGTAGTCAGTCGATAGATGGGTGGTTGTTTAAATTGGCTTACACTGGCATAGTCGAAAATAAAGAAAATGCCTAAAAGTAAAATGAATAAAATTGTTGAAATCAATCCTTTCTTAAGTAGGGAAGTGATCTTTAATTCTCTAAATATTCCAACTACAAATAAGGACAATCCAATCATAGAATAGATACTGCCCCAACTGCTTTCAGAAGGGAAAACAGTAAATGCGCAAAGGGATATTAAAATACCTATGCCAATAATGAATAATGATATTTTCTTATGTTCATTCTTGATTTTTTTGTCTGTATAATCAATTGTTTGGATTAGGTTTTGTTCAGAATATTCCATAGCCTCTTCTTTAACAATCTCTTCTCCAGCTAATAATTCATTTAATGTGATATCTAATTCTTTACTGAGTGGTTCAAGTAAAGATAAATCTGGCATATAATGTCCATTTTCCCATCGTGAAATGGTTTTATTTGTCACACCTAATTTTTCAGCTAACTGCTCTTGTGTATATCCCTTTTTCTTGCGATTCATTGCGATAAAGGCTCCTATCTTTTTTGTGTCCATAATGGGCCTCCTTTCATCTAAAATCTTACTATTTCTAGTATAGATTGAATATACCACAAATGGCGAATTAGCTGATTCTTCTTGACTTAAATAACTATGTTCCATACAATAAATTGGTACATTTAAATAACGTTCACTCTTCACCGGATGAGTGGTTAAAGCGTCTAGGATCAAATCGTAGGTGCAGTGATTT
Source organism: uncultured Holdemanella sp. (assembly GCF_958348295.1). Taxonomy (NCBI): domain Bacteria; kingdom Bacillati; phylum Bacillota; class Erysipelotrichia; order Erysipelotrichales; family Erysipelotrichaceae; genus Holdemanella; species uncultured Holdemanella sp. The sequence goes on along the minus strand of NZ_CATVYQ010000041.1, from coordinate 10,607 downwards.
CACTGTAAGATTTGGTCTTAGGCGCTTCTTTTTTGGGGGTATTTATGAATAAGACAAAAGAATTATTGGTACAAATGATGTGGGAACTTGTTGGCAGTATTTTTGTAGCCATTGGTATCTATAACTTTGCCGTACAAGCTAAGTTTCCTATGACAGGATTTTCAGGGATTTCTATTATTTTTTATCGATTATTTAATATTCCCATTGGTTTTTCAACTATTTTATTAAATATACCTGTTGCGATACTTTGTTACAAATTATTAGGAAAGAAGTTTTTTATCAGTTCCATTCGCTGTATGATTATATCTTCATTGATCATTGACTATGTAGCCCCATTATTTCCAGTCTATCAAGGAGATCGACTACTCGCTGCATTATGTACAGGTGTGTTTGGTGGAATTGGCTATGCGATGATTTATACAAGAAATTCATCTACAGGAGGATCTGATTTTATTATTATGGCTGTAAAGGCATTAAGACCACATTTATCTTTAGGAAATATCGCCTTTTTATCAGATGTTGGAATTATTCTAGTGGGTGGTATTCTATTTAAAGATGTGGATGGAATGATTTATGGAATGATTGTAAATTTATTATTTGCGGTTGTAGTCGATAAAATGATTTATGGTATGAACTCAGGTAAAGTGGCTTTTATTGTGACAAAACATGGAAAAAGAATTTGTCAGGTTATTGATGAAACAAGTCAAAGGGGAAGTACGATTTTAAATGCACAAGGTGGATATAAACAAGATGATATGCAAGTGGTAATGTGTGCATGTAACAGTAAAGAAATGTATCAAGTTCGAAAGGCTGTACAAGAAGCGGATTCTGAATCTTTCTTTGTGGTTGTCGAATCGCATGAAGTGCATGGAGAGGGGTTTAAAATGACAAATATTGGAGAAGCACAAAGCTAAATTCATGTCCATGGTGAAAACGCTTGCGTACTTATCAGTTCTTTGTTATGATTTAAATATCATATGACTGACGGAAGTGGAGTTACCACATGAAGTATGATGTTATAGGCCGACCGTCTGGGCAAGTTTACTTTGTCTTTTCGGTGGGTCTTTTTAATTGACTACTCGAAGGAATAATAGTAAACTTTAAGCAACCGTTAGTTAAAACTAACTGTCATTAGAAGGAGGCAATCATGAAAGAACAATGGCAAGGATTTAAAGGCAGTAAATGGCAAGACGAAGTAGATGTTCGTGATTTTATTCAAAACAACTACAAACCTTATAATGGAGATGAAAGCTTTTTAGAAGGTCCAACTGAATCAACGAATACTTTATGGGCTGAGCTTCAAAAACTACAAAAAGAAGAACGTGCCAAAGGTGGCGTGTTGGATATGGAAACAGAAGTGGTTTCAAGTTTAACAGCTTATGGACCCGGATATTTAGATAAAGATTTAGAAAAGGTTGTTGGTTTACAAACAGATAAACCATTAAAACGTGCATTTATGCCTTATGGCGGTATTCGTATGAGTGAAGAGGCATGCGAAACTTATGGGTATAAACCAAGTGAAAAATTACATGAAATATTCACAAAATATCATAAAACTCACAATGATGCTGTATTTAGTGCATACACACCAGAAATGCGTTTAGCACGTCGTAATAAAATTGTTACAGGATTACCAGATACGTATGGTCGTGGACGTATCGTTGGTGATTATCGTCGTGTTGCACTTTATGGTATTGATTATTTAATTGAGCAGAAACAAAAAGATTTCGCATATTGTGGCGATGGAACAATGAGCGATGATGTGATTCGTCAACGTGAAGAATTGGCTGAACAAATCAAGGCGTTAAAAGAAATGAAAGTCATGGCGGCTAGCTATGGATTTGATATTTCTCAACCAGCTAAAAACTCTTTAGAAGCTGTACAATGGCTATATTTTGGATATTTAGCAGCTATCAAAACACAAAATGGTGCGGCTATGTCTGTTGGTCGTATTTCGACTTTCTTAGATATTTATTTTGAAAGAGATTTAGAAAATGGTGTATTTACCGAAAGTGAAATTCAAGAAATCGTAGACCATTTAACTATGAAATTTAGAATGGTTAAGTTTGCCAGAATTCCTAGTTACAACCAATTATTTTCAGGCGATCCAGTTTGGGCAACACTAGATATTGGTGGTTTAGGTATGGATGGAAGAAGTATGGTCACAAAAACATGTTTCCGCTTCTTGCATACACTTGAAAACATGGGACCTAGTCCAGAACCAAACTTGACTGTATTATATTCTTCAAATCTACCAGATCCATTCAAGAAATATGCTTCAAAAGTAAGTATTGACACAAGCAGTGTTCAATATGAAAATGATGATGTGATGCGTCCTGTATGGGGAGATGATTATGCGGTATGTTGTTGTGTAAGTGCCACTCAAACAGGTAAAGAAATGCAATTCTTTGGGGCTCGTGCCAACTTAGCTAAGTGTTTATTATATGCAATCAATGGTGGTGTAGATGAAAAGACAAAAGTTCAAGTGGGTCCAGAATATAAACCAATCACAAGTGAATATTTGGATTATGATGAAATTATGCATAAGTACGATATCATGATGGATTGGTTATCAGGTCTATATGTAAATATCTTAAACTTGATTCAATATATGCATGATAAATATTATTATGAAGCAAGTCAAATGGCTTTAATTGATACAGATGTTCGTAGAACTTTCGCAACAGGTATTGCCGGATTCTCACATGTAGTCGATTCTTTAAGTGCCATTAAATACGCAAAGGTTAAGACAATTCGTGATGAAGATGGATTGGTAGTTGATTATGAAATCGAAGGGGATTTCCCTCGTTATGGAAATGATGATGATCGTGCAGATGAAATTGCGGTATGGTTATTAAAGACATTTATGCGTAAGATTGAAAAGCACCACACATATCGTGATAGTGAACCAACGACTTCAATTCTTACAATTACTTCAAATGTTGTATATGGTAAAGCTACAGGTGCACTTCCAGACGGAAGAAAAGCAGGGGAGCCATTATCTCCAGGTGCTAATCCTGCATATGGGGCTGAACAAAATGGATTGCTAGCGTCATTAAATTCTGTCGCAAAACTTCCTTATGAATATGCACTAGATGGAATTAGTAATACACAAACAATTAATCCGGATGCATTGGGTCACAGTGAAGAGGAAAGAGTAAATAACTTAGTCAATGTATTGGATGGATACTTTGATCAGGGTGCTCACCACTTGAATGTGAACGTATTTGGTGTAGAAAAATTAAAAGATGCGATGGAACATCCAGAAAAAGAGGAATATGCAAACTTTACAATTCGTGTTTCTGGATATGCTGTTAAATTCATCGATTTAACTCGTGAGCAACAATTAGATGTTATTAGTCGTACATGTCACAAGAGCCTTTAATAAGGCTCTTTCTAGTTAGGAGGATACAATGTTAGGAGCGATTCATTCAATTGAAACATTTGGCCTTGTTGACGGGCCAGGCGTAAGATATGTCATTTTTATGCAAGGGTGTCATATGCGTTGTAAATTTTGTCACAATGCGGACACATGGAAAATTAAAAAGCCAGATCAAATTGCAGAAGTCGTATTAAAGAAGGCTTTACGATATCGTCCTTACTGGAAAGATACTGGCGGCATTACAGTTAGTGGAGGAGAACCATTACTTCAAATCGATTTCTTGATTGAACTCTTTACATTAGCTAAAAAAGAAGGAATACATACTACATTAGATACTTGTGGTCAACCATTTACTTTTGAAGAATCATTCTTTTCTAAATTTAAACAACTAATGAGTGTCACGGATTTAGTTCTATTAGATATTAAGCATATTGATGAAAAAGCACATAAAGAATTAACGGGACATACAAACGAAAATATTCTAAATTTAGCGCAGTATTTATCCAAGATTCAAATGCCTGTATGGATTCGTCATGTGTTGGTTCCAACTATAAATACAGATGAAAAATATTTGGATGAGCTTCATCAATTTATCAATACATTAAATAATGTAGAAAGAGTAGAAGTCCTTCCATATCACACGTTAGGCGCTTATAAATGGAAAGAATTAGGTTTAGATTATCCTTTAGAAGGAATAAATCCACCAAGTGAAGAACAGCTTCAAATCGCAAATAGAATACTTGAAACAGGGAAGTAATCCCTGTTTTTTTTCAAATAAAAAGAGTGCTCGTTGGAGCACTCAGCGTTATAGCCTATCAAATATGTTGTATAAACTTCTTCCATCATACCAAATATATCCTGTTGTTTCAGGAGTAGATGGGTCTGGTGTTGGAGTTGGTTCAGGTTCAGGTTCAGGAGTTGGATATGTACAAGCACTACCATCCCAAGTACCACCATTGTTTGTACAAGTTGTTTCAGCATCATTTGTTTCGGTGTCTTCTTTAGTACATGTACCTGCTTCAGAATCCCATGTACCACCATCGGCTTCACAAGCTTGTCTTTTTTCGTCGTCTGGTCTTGTACAAGTATCAGTTTCATCATCCCATTCACCGCCACCGGCTTCACAGGCATCTTGTGCATCTGAATTCTCGGAAGCTGTATCACCTTTAGATTTAAATTCATCTTTGATGTATCCACCCTTATAGTCAGAGATACCGCTTGGTTTTTCGATAGCAGAATATGTAGCATATTTTTGCATGTAATCTAACATATAGTGTGAAATATGGAATGCCGTCGCAACATTTAAATCATGAAGTGTTACATAATAGCCTTGTTTAATATATTCCGTTGTATATCCACTCCAGCATGCGATTGTATATTTATTAGTATAACCTACAGACCATTCATCTTTTGATGTGCCTGCAGGAATCTTATAGAGAGCACCTTCAGATTGCCAGTCTGTTGTTCCTGACTTGGCATATACTGGATAATTACCACCTAGAATATTGTTGAAGTTGTTGTAGCCTCCAGAAACGACTTTTTCAAGTAATACTGACATCATCCAAGCAGCTTGTTCACTGATCAATTCATATGTCTTTGCGTTTGTTTCAAATTCTTTTTTATCTGATCTACGAATTACTTTACGAACTCTATGTGCCTCTACACGTTTACCACCATTAGCTAACATGGAGTATGCACTTGCTTGTTGGACTGGAGTTGCGATCATTCCAGAACCACCAATTGAATATTGTTCGTTGAATCCTTCGGCAACATCGTCGTTATAACCTAATTTCTTACAGAAATCTTTCCAATAGTCATAGCCTTTAGCTGTAACTAAATCTATCATTGCTTGGGCTGCTGTTGTATTTTTTGAAACACCTAAAGCATCTTGTAAACTCATTTTACCATTGAATTTTCCATCTGAGTTTGCCGGAGCATAAGAACCGTTTTTCCAATAGTCTTTTTTCTTATCATTTACCTGGTGAACAGTAGACCAACCTAAAATATCAAATGTGCTTGAATAGGCAAGCAATGGTTTCATTGTTGAACCTGGTTGTTTAGTATCTGTTGAGTTATCCACTTTAACTGAATCTGAATGATAGCGACGACCAGGACCAACTGCGATGATTTCACCAGTGTCATTTTCAATCATTGAGAAACCTACATCGAATGCATCATTTGGATATTGAACGATATTTCCTTTACAGATTTCATCTGCTTGTTTTTGAGCATCTTGGTTTAATGCCGTATAGATATCCATTGGGATAATGGCAGGGTCTTGTCCAGTTAATTCCATAACTTCACTTAATGTTTGTGTGATATAAGCTTGGTTTGGATCTTCGTTCGTTTTTTCAATATATTGTAGAGAGAATGATAAATCTTGATTTGAAGCAAGATTAAATTCTTCTTCCGTAATATATCCATGTTGCATCATCAATTCCAAAGTGACGTTTCTACGTTTCTGTGCAGCTTTTAAATGATCCAATGTAGAATTTGCTTCATTTAAATTGTTTAATGGGTTGTATGTGTCTGGTGCATTAATACAGCCAGCCAAGAAGGCAGCTTCACCTAAATTTAATTGAGACACATCTTTATTGAAGAAGTATTGCGCAGCTTTTTGAATACCTCGCGTGTTATTTCCTGAACCAAACCAAATACGGTTTACATAGTATTCAAAGATTTGTTCTTTATTAATACTTTGTTCAGCTATTAATGATAAATAGATTTCTTGAATTTTTAATTTTAATTTTTGAACTGTGGTAACAGGACCTTGTTCCGTTTCAATTTTTTTCTCTTGGTTTTTCGTGAATGCATTATCAATCATTTGCATTGTTAATGTTGAACCACCTTGAGCTAAACTACCAGATTTTAAATTTGCCATAGCTGATTTTAAGAAACGAGGCAAGTCAAAACCATTATGATCAAAGAAACGTGAGTCTTCGATTGAAAGGAAAGCATCTACTACAGATTGTGGAATTTGTGAATATGTTACATCTTCACGAATTTCATCTCCTAGTTCGTAGAATACATTTCCTGAAGAATCATATAGTCTTGAATTGGATAATGTGGTTAAACCATCTTGTGAAAAACGCATTCCATCAGGATCATTAATAATATTAACAAGCACAAAGAATACAGATATACATCCAACTAAAAAAATAGATAGAATACATACAGCTAATTTATTCCATATATCTAATTTTCTTCTGCTTGTTTTTGGTGTTTGTGGCTTTTTTTGTTCGTTTTGTGGTTGGGCCATTTACTTATCCTCCTTAAAATAGAGTTCATCTACAACTTTTAAATACGCTAACCTAGGATATAATCCTTCTTGAATAAGAGTTCCATGTCTTTGAAACCAAGCATAAGGTATGGAACTTTTATCTATACTTTCTATTTTATCTATGAGCAGCTTTGAATCAACAAGATACGTTTCATTATGGTAATTAAATCGAATGATGAAAAAACCAATGCCTCCATGAAATACAACTTTTTTGAGATGCTTGATTTGATGAGGGTGAATCATAAAGAGTGGAAAACTAGTTTTATTTTTGGTTTCCTTAGCTTCAAAATCAATATATTTACCTCGATATACACCATTATAGTCGGTTGTTGATGGCGTTTTATAATAAGCCTCAGTTATTTTTGCACGCTGCCTTTTTGGATAATCAACATGAACAACCTGAACTGGCGTTGGCTTTTTATAAATTAATGCTTTATCAAGTTCTCGATAATATTTATTAGAGTCATTTATATCATTTTCAAGACGCATACCTCTTGAACTATAACTCTTTTGTTGCATTGTATTTATGGTTGAAATTGCATTTGGATATTTAATAGTGCTCATCACGAACATTATATATGAAAAAGGATGAACATTCAATGAAACTGAAAAGTCAGAGTTGATTTTTTTGCACAAAACATTCATAATATTTAGGTAGATATAGGGGGACTATATATGGCAAAAGATATGAATTTGACAGCTCAGGAAATTTATGAAAAAGAATTTCATGTAGACTTGAAGGGATATGCCCCTGCTGAAGTAGATGAATTTCTAGATATGGTCATTGAAGACTATCAGAAATACGATGAAAAAGTAGAAGAATTAGGTGCTGCAGTCACTCGTTATGAAGAAAAAATTAAAGAGTTGCAGCAACAGTTGTTTGCGCTACAAAGTGAGAATGAAAACTTGAATGAAAAAGTAAATTCTGATTTTGTGAATGGAAACAGTAACACAGTAGATATCTTAAAACGTATTGCACGTTTGGAAAAAGCTGTATTTAATCAAAGTGAAGAATAGTGAATTAAATCGACAGTCGCTGGCTACTTAGATAGTTAGAGGAAAGTCCATGCTCGCACAATCTGTGATGATTGTAGTGTTTGTGCTAGATGAATAAATAAGTCTAGGCAAGTTTTTACTTGACGGCTGTTTTGTTTGCTAAGGGAAACTATGTAAATAAACTTTAAAAGTGCCACAGAGACGAATCTATATGGAAACGTATAGGGTGGAACGGGTAAACCCCACAAGCGAGAAACCCAAATTTGGTAGGGGAACCGGCTGGAATGAAACGAAAGAAAGGCTGGATAGCTTTAAGCTATAGATAAATGACTGTCACCACGTAAGTGGAACAGAACATGGCTTATGATTTAAGGAACTACTAAGAGCAATTTAATTTGCTCTTTTTTTTTATTGTAAATAAGTGTATACTGATTCTGCATAAATTGAATCTTCAGGGTTGGGTGAAATTCCCTATCGGCGGTAGACCCCGCGAGCAATTTGCATGAACTGGTGAAATTCCAGTGGCGACAGTATAGTCTGGATGGAAGAAGATGTTTTTATATATTCTTTTGTATATTTAAACGCGCCTAGAGGATTTTCTTTAGGCACGTTTTTTAGTTGATATACGAAGGGATTGATGATTTATGAGTTCAACAAAGAAACTAACAACAATTGCGATTTTAAGCGCGATGGCAATGGTTTTAAACCTATTGATACAATTTCCAATTGTACCAGCCGTATCTTTTCTAAGCTATGATCCAAAAGATATCATTATTGTGATTGCAGGATTTATTTATGGTCCTATGACATCATTTATTATGAGTCTTTTATGCTCATTCTTAGAAATTGTATTCCGTGGAGGAAACTTATTAGACGTATTGATGAATGTGATTTCAACTTGTACATTCGCATGCGTTGCAGCTTGTGTTTATAAGTATAAACATTCTAAAAAAGGAGCTGTTATTGGTTTGGTATTAGGAACAGTATGCTGTACATTGAGTATGACTTTATGGAACTATATTATTACACCTATTTATTATCAAATGCCAAGAAGTGCAGTGGTAGGCATGTTACTTCCGGGTATTGTTCCATTCAATATTATTAAATGTGCATTAAATGCAGCATTCGCAATGTTGATTTATAAACCATTAGTAAATGCATTGAGAAATACACAATTTGTTCCTCAATCGAATGTAAATGAAGGTCTTACAAAGGATGTTGGGATTGTGAGCGCATTTATCATAGTATCAATTGTGGTTTTAATATTAGTAATGAAAGGTTAGGATAAAAATGGAACTTTTAGAAGCAAAGAAAATCATGGATGAAAAATTAGGGGATTATAAAATCATGGCTTTAGCAAGCTGTGTAGATGATTATCCTATGGTAAGAAATGTTAGTTGTGTTTTCTACAACGACAAAATTTATTTTAAGACAGATAAAAACTTCAGAAAAACACAACAATTATTTAAAAATAATAAAGTAGCTATGTGCTTTAATGGAGTACAAGTTGAGGGAACTGCTAAAAACTTAGGATTAGTAGTCGATGAACCAGGTCGTATCTTTGAAAAGAAGTATAAAGAATTCTTATGGCAAAGCTATAATGCATATTCTCACATTGATACTGAAATTTTAATTGAAGTTACACCTAAGTTTGTTGAAATCTGGGATGAAGACAAAAATCGTAATGCGTTTCAATTGTTTATTGATTTTGACAAAGAAACTGTTGAATATAAACCTTATGACTAGCCTGAGCTAGTCATTTTTTTGTGAAAATTTGCAAGAATTTGACATGAATATGATACAATGTTCTTTAGTAGAAAGTAGGTGGAAACATGTCTCCAGACCCGAGTTATTTTAACAATAGAAAAGAATATATGTTCGGAGGCATGAGATTTGTCTTCGTTTAGAATATAAGGAGGACAAATTGTGTTAGAGTTTTATAAAACATTTGAAGATGGAACACGCAAAATTACAGAGCCAGAACCAGGTTGTTGGATCAATGCGGTTGCGCCTACAGAAGAAGAAAGAAATTATTTGATTGAACAAATTGGGGTTTTGCCTGAATTTGTGAAGTCTTCATTGGATGAAGAAGAAAGCTCACATATCGATTATGATGATGATTTTAGGCAAGCTTTGATTATCTTTGACTACCCAAGTGCTGAAAATGAAGATGACGATTCTATTGATTCAACATATTCTACATTACCGGTTGGTATCGTGATTTTAAAAGGATATGTTGTTACAATTAGTTTATATGAAAACTGGAGCATTTTAGAAATGTCACAAGGAAGAATCAAAGGCATGGATACACGTTTAAAAACAAGATTTTTCTTACTTTTAGCATTACGTATTTCACAAAGATTCTTGATTTGTCTACGTCAAATTGATCGCTTATCAAGTCGAACAGAAACGCGGTTGCATCAATCTGTAGAAAATGATGAATTGATTGAAATGTTAGGCTTGGAGAAATCACTAGTTTATTTTTCAACATCGTTAAAATCAGATGAGGTTACATTGAGTAAAATTATGCGTGGTAAACAAATTCAATTGTATGAAGAAGATGAGGATTTGTTAGAAGACGTCATGATTGAAATTCATCAGGCTATTGAAATGTGTAATATTTATTCAAATACAATGGCAGGTACCATGGATACATTCGCAAGTATCATTTCTAATAATATGAATATTGTCATGAATAAGTTGACTGTAATAACAATCGTTATGGCCATTCCAAATATTATTTTTGGATTCTATGGAATGAATGTGCAGTTGCCATTTCCATTTGTGTGGTTTCCAAGTTTTGTAGCTATATTGGCATGCGTTGTTGCCACAGTATATTTTTTCAGACATAATATGTTTAAGTAGGGTTTGATTTTTTTCAAACCTTTTTTTAAATAAAAGACACATTTAATAAAACAGGATATAGACATCATTAATGTCAAATAGACT
>NZ_CATVYQ010000040.1:0-21946 GCF_958348295.1 uncultured Holdemanella sp. | reverse complement strand
ATTTAATTTGATTAGATTATTCATTTTCATACTCAATTAATTAGACAATCAACAATCATATTATCTTTAGTTTGTCTTAACTGCATTTCTAAATCTACCGTTGTTTGATCATCAAATTCAACCAAAAGGTCCAACCGAGGACTTTTCATTTTACTATAGTCTTTTACTATTTCTGAATTCTTTACAACAACATGATTCACTTTTCTTTCTAAAAATACCGTAAGTAATGATTTTAAGGCATCATTGGCCTCCTTACAATCTTCGCCAAACACATATTTAAAGGCGAAATCATTTAATAAATTTGCGCTACGCATGAGCACCTCATTTCTAGTAGGAAGTTTCCTACATACTCATATACGAAAAAAAAGACACTTTTTCTAATAAAAATCAAAAAAAGCGCCTTTTAGAGACTTATTCAGCCTCAATCTCCTTAATGAGACACTCATTACCTTGAAGAAGAACTGTATGTTCACTCTTGCAATATGGACACTCTCTTCCATATTGAATCGTGTCATATGTTTTTTCACATTCGTTACAAATCGTAATGGCTTCAATCCACTCATATTCTAATGTTGAGTTTTCGATTAAAGGAACCTTTTTCCTATAATACTTCCAACAATCCATTAAATACTCAGGTACGATTCCACTTACTTTTCCAATTTGTAAAGTCACTCTACGAATATCTGTAATATTATTTTCTTGTGCAAGTTCTTCTAATGTTTTTGAAATATGTACAACAATTCCTAATTCATGCATACTATTTCTTCTTATTGCGAATAATCTTAATTTGGCGCTTAGCCGCATATGGTAAGATTGCCTTCATCTTATCTTCTGCCTTCACCATTCTTGCACCATCCTTGATATCACGGGTTAAGTGGATCGCATCAAATTCACATTTTGTCGTACATAAGCCACAACCAATGCACTTATTGGTATCCACAATACTTGCACCACATCCTAGACATCGATTGGCTTCAATCTTAACTTGTTCTTCTGTAAAGGTTGAACGTAAATCTCTAAATGATTTTTCACCCAAACCCTTTTTAATACCAGGAATCTGACGTTTGGCATGATCAAAATCAATATCGATCAATGCGTTATTCTTATCGAATTCATTGAATAAATGTAAGTCTCTTCCAATCGTTAAAGAATGACCCTTATGAACAAAACGATGCATCGATTCTGCCGCTTCTTTACCATGGCTAATCGCATCAATCGCAAATTTTGGACCTGTATACACGTCACCACCCACAAATACATCTTCAATAGATGTTTGAAGTGTTGTACCATCGGCTTTAATAGTTCCATTTGGATTGACTTCTACATCGAATCCTTGAATTGGAACAATACTTTGTCCAATCGAAAGTAATACATGACTACATTGTATAGTTTCCAAAACATTTTCATCATAGCTTGGATTAAATCTAGCCGTTTCATCTTTTACATTTACACATTGCTTAAACACAATCGAATCTTCTAAGATTTCCTTTGGACCCCATCCACAATGAAGAATTATGCCCTCTTCTTTAGCTTCTGATACTTCCTCAAAACTTGCCGGCATTTCAGCTTCTTGTTCCAAAGAATATAAATGAACTTTTTCAGCTCCACTTCTTAATGCAGCACGAGCTACATCTATCGCAACATTCCCACCTCCAACGACAACGACATCACCTGAAATTAAATTTGGATCTTCTGTTTTATTCACCTTACGCAAGAAATCAATTCCAGATTCAACCATATCATTATCTTCGCCTGGAATGTTTAGTTTTCTAGATCCTTGAGCCCCAATCGCAATATAAAATGCTTCATACCCTTCGCTTCTTAAATCATCCAAAGAAATATCTTTACCTACTTCTATGCCACACTTAAATTCAATGCCCATAGCCTTTAACACTTCAATTTCAGCCTCAATCACAGACTTCTCTAATCTAAAAGATGGAATTCCATAGACTAACATACCGCCTGGTTTTTCTTCCTTTTCAAATATTGTGACAGGATAGCCCATCATTCTTAAATAATAAGCTGCACTCATACCCGCAGGACCTGCACCAATAATAGCCATCTTATTCGTGAAAAATTTACCTTCTACATTTTCACACAAAGGAATATATCGTTTATCTTCATGAAGTTCTTGTTCGGCAATAAACTTCTTGATTTCATCAATAGCTAAAGGCTCATCAATCAATCCACGTGTACATTGTTGTTCACACCTTCTATTACAAATAGCTCCACATACGGCTGGAAATGGATTAAAGTCTTTGATCAATTTTAACGCATCCATATAACGACCTTCTTTAGCCATTTTTATATAGCCTTGTACCGGTAGATGTGCTGGACATGCACTCTTACATGGCGATGTTCCAGTTTCATAACAGTTGACTTTAGCTGTATCTCTAAAATTCCAGTTCCATTTTTCTGGACCCCACTTTACTGCATCCGGAAGTTCTTGTTGAGGATATGTAACTGGACCTGCTTTTGTACATAATTTTTGTCCTAATTTTGCCGCACCCACTGGACAAATTTCTACACACTTTCCACAAGCTACACACTTGTCGCTATCCACATGCGCTCTATAGGCACTTGCCGACATATTTGGCGTATTAAACAATTGACTTGTTCTTAATGCGTTACATACGCCATGTGCGCAGTTACAAATCGCAAAAATCTTATCCTCTCCATCAATATTGGTAATCTGATGTACATAGCCTTTTCTTTCACAACGTTCTAAAGTCTCAACAACCTCTTCATACGTACAATAATGTCCACCCTTGTTGGTCTGTACAACATAATCAGCCATATCTCCAACGGCAATACAAACGTCGGCTTCTACATCGCCCGTTCCTTCGCCTCTAACACGTTGTTGTCTTCTACATGAACATGGAGAAAGAGCATACTTATCATATTTATTTAACCAATGTGAGATTTTTTCTACACTTACTGCCTCTTGATTAGCATGAATTGCCTTTTCAACAGGAATGACATGCATACCAATACCCGCTCCTCCAGGAGGGACCATTGGTGTTACCTTTTCAAGTGGTAAACGTGTCATCTTTTCAAAGAAATCCGCAACAATTGGATGTTCTTCTACAAGATCTTTGTTCATAACCATGAATTCGGCAGCTCCAGGAACAAATTGAGGAAGCACAAATTGTTTATGATGATCCTCATTTTCCCAATTGTATTCAATCATTCCAATGTCGCACACTTCATTTAATACACGATTCACTCTACCAGCTGGCCAACCACTTCTTTTCACAACTTCTTCAAAAGAAAGTGGTTTACGCACTTCAAAACACAAACATAAATCGCATTGTTCATCATTTAATATTTCATTTAAACATTCATATTCAGGGTCTGTTTCCGATAACTTCTTAACTTTTGCCGGAATACGATCTGTGATACGCCTTGCTAATTTATCAATATTATCTCGATATGCCATATTATTCCTTCCAGGCTTTTACTTCATTTTCAAGCCACTTACACCAATCATCGATTCCCTCACCCGTTTTAGCACACACTTCAAAAATTTTCGCGTTTGGATTACGGTACAGAATATTCTTTTTACATTTCTCTACATCAAAATCAAAGTATGGCAATACATCGATTTTATTGATGAGAACCACATCACACACTTGAAACATCAATGGATATTTCAAAGGTTTATCATCCCCTTCTGGAACGCTTAGAATAGCCACATTTTTTGTGGATCCCGTATCAAATTCAGCTGGACAAACCAAATTTCCTACGTTTTCAAGTACAGCCAAATCTAAATCTTCCATACCCATTTCATGTAGTCCTTGACGAGTCATATCCGCATCCAAATGGCACATACCACCAGTATGTAACTGAATCGTGCGTACACCATATTCACTGATGGTTTTGGCATCCACATCACTATCAATATCCGCTTCCATAATGCCGATTTTCATCCTATCTTTTAATTTTTCTAATGTTCTAGATAAAGTTGTTGTCTTACCCGCTCCTGGACTTGACATAACATTTAATAAGAACACACCCCTGTCTTTACATTCTTCTCTTAATTTATTCGCATCTTTATTATTGTCTTCAAATATGCTTTGTTTCACTTCTATGATTTTATACATGATACAAGCCCTCCTAAATTGATTGTAAACGATTTCAGAAAGAGAGTAAATAAACACATGTTAGTCTTTGCGCATCTTGAAAAGAAATCATTTTTCGCCTATCATAAACTATATGAAGATCTGTATGTACCAAATGTCTGTTTCAATGGACAATCAACAAAACATAGCAAAACTAAAGCATATTCCAGACTGTGATATTTTAGTTCTACCAGAAATGTGGAACTGTCCCTATCATAATGATGCATTAAAAACAGCTTATTTGCGTCATGATGAAAGTTTAGAAGCATTAAAAGAAACCGCTCGAACAGATAAAATATGGATCGTTGCAGGTTCCATTTGTACAAACAAATACAATCGTTGTTACATATTAAATAGCAATGGTGACATTGTTTGTTCGTATGATAAAACACATCTTTTTGAATTTCATAATCGACAGGATTATTGTGAAAATGAAGTGTTTGTACCAGGAAATCACCTACAATATTTTGATACGCCATGGGGAAGATGTGGCATTTTATTATGTTACGACATCCGATTTCCAGAAGTATCCAGAATTCTAGCTCAAAATGGAGCACAAATTCTATTTTGTCCGGCTGCCTTTAATGAGCAGGCCACAAAGAAGCATTGGAAGTTATTCACACAAACACGTGCCCTAGAAAATGAAGTCTTTTTGTGTGGAGTTGCACCAGCTAAATATACATATAAAAACTATACGGCTGATGGTCATTCCATCCTTGTGGATGGTTTTGGCAATATTGTGGTGGAGTTAGGTGAAGAAGAAGCCTGCAAAGTTGTAGATATCGATTTAAATGACATTGATAAAGTAAGGAAAAGAATGCCTTATTGGAAGGTACGTAGAAATGATTTATATGAATTAAAGGAGATCAAAAATGAAGACAATTCAAATCAATGAAATCGAAGGATTTCAAATTGGTAGTGCACAAGATACAGAAAATGCGACTGGCTGCACAGTCATCTTATGTAAAGAAGGAGCTACAGCTGGTGTAGATGTACGTGGTGGTGGTCCTGCTACTCGTGAAACAGATTTATTAAACCCTAAAAACATGGTTCAAAAAATTCATGCGGTGACTTTATCAGGTGGTAGTGCTTTTGGTTTAGAATCAAGCAGTGGTGTTATGCAGTATTTGAGTGAACACGAAATTGGTTTTGACATGAAAAACATCTATATTCCCATCGTATGTGAAGCTTGTCTATTTGATTGTGGTGTAGGTAATTCTAAGGCATATCCAAATAAACAAATGGGGTATGATGCTTGTATTGAAGCTGAAAAAAATGATCCAAAGCAAGGAAATGTCGGTGCTGGAACAGGGGCTAGTGTTGGTAAATTCTTTGGTCCTCAATATGCGATGAAGGCAGGACTTGGATTTTCGGCCCTACAAATTGGCCCATTAAAAGTTGGTGCTATTGTCGCCGTAAATGCGTGTGGTGATATTTTCTATCCAAATTCAGACAAGCCAATTGCAGGTATTTATGATCGAAACACAAATACAAGATTGTTTAGTGAAGATGAAATCTTAAAGGCTGCTGAAAAGATGATCAATTCTTGTGGTATGAATACAACAATTGGTTGTATCATCACAAATGCCGATTTAAATAAAGCGCAAATGAATAAAATCGCAAGTATGGCCCATAATGGGTATGCAAGATGTATTCGTCCGGTCCACACTTCAAGTGATGGAGATACTATTTTTGCGATGACATCCAATAAAGTGCCTGCTGAACAAGATCTAGTTGGAATCATGGCAGTAAAAGCGATGGAACAAGCAATCGTCAATGCGGGTACACAAGCAGATAGTGCTTATGGTCTAGCTAGCTACAAAGAAATCACAAAGGAATAAACATTAAAGTATCGCTACGGTGATACTTTTTTCATATCAAAAATGACAAAAAACAACGTTTATCGTGTCAGAAAATGACAAAAGTGCAATATCTGTAACGTTAACTGCACTTTTTTAAGATTTAATCTAAAATTTTTCCATCAATTGAAATGGTTACGACTTGCCAAGGAATGAACTTTTTGCTTTCCTGCAAAGCTTTTTTAACCGCATTTTCAAGACCACCACAACAAGGTACTTCCATACGAACAATGGTTACACTTTCAATAGAATTCATACGAATAATATCGCAAAGCTTTTCTGAATAATCCACTCCATCTAGTTTTGGACATCCAATTAAAGTCACTTTATTTTTCATAAATTCCTGATGGAAATTGGCATAGGCATATGCTGTACAATCAGCAGCTATTAAAAGCTTAGCATGTTGAAAGAATGGTGCGTTGATTGGTGCTAACTTGATTTGAACAGGCCAAGATGTTAGTTGACTTGTTACATCAATCGATGGACTTGATACAACTGGATTCAGTGTATGCATCATAGATCCAGGACATCCAGTATGCATGGTACCAGAATCTTTCATGCGTTTTTCCATATTCTTTTTTACAGCCTCTTCATCATAAGCCAAAGTATCTTTTTCAATAAATGAAATAGCTCCCGTAGGACATGTAGGCAAACAATCTCCTAGTCCGTCACAATAATCATCTCGCATTAATTTAGCTTTTCCATTCACTAAGCCAATGGCTCCTTCATGGCAGGCATCCACACAGATACCGCATCCTGTACATTTATCTTCATCAATTTGAATTATTTTTCTTAACATAGAATCATCCTCATTTCTTATGAACTTATTTTAGTGTATAATACAATCAATTTATGTTGTTTAAACAACGAAAGGAGTATATTTATGGATTTACCATTCAAAAAATACAAGAAAAATGAAATTATTTATCATATAGAAGATATTCCTCAAGCCATTGGCATTGTCAAAGAAGGAAGTGTTGTCATTGAAACCGTAGACTTTTTAGGCAATGTCTCCCTATTGTCACATATAGGTTTCAATCAAATGTTTGCGGAAAGCTATGCCCTAACCCAAACACCTATGTATGTGTATGTAAGAGCGGTTGAGGATTGTACAATTCAATTTTTAGATATTCGATCCTTAGAAAAATTCCCAGAACTAAAAGATCAAATGATTCAAATACTTTCAAATAAGAACAAAATGTTGTCACAACACATATTTCATATTTCCAACAAAACCATTCGTAATAAGGTGTTGTCTTACTTATCGTTTATGAAACTCGAAACACAAAGTTCTACCTTTAAGATTCCGTTTGACCGTCAACAGATGGCGGATTATTTAAATGTAGAACGAAGTGCCTTATCAAAAGAGCTTTCTAAAATGAAAAGTGAAGGTTTAATTGATTATCACAAGAACACCTTCACTGTTTACTCTATTTGATTTTTACTGGTACAAAGCCATCATTGGTTAATATTTGCAGTTCTTTAAATCCACAAGATTGAATCAAGTCTAAACTAGATTCAAAAGCACAATCCAAATAGTTCTTATCATGACAATCACTGTTTAGACAAATACGTGCATTCTTTGCGTATAAATATTCCAATATATTCTTAGATGGATATGGTGTTTTACGATAACCTCTTGCGATAGCTCCGGTATTCACTTCAAAAATCTTGTCGTTGATCAACAATCGGTCAATGCAGTCACAAACAATATTCATATAGTCTTTATCATTAAATTTAAAATAGGATTCGTCCTCATTATATTTGGTGATCAAATCCAAGTGTCCAATGATATCCACTTCTTGCCAGTCATACATATTGGATAAGTCTGAATAGTAGTCTTTACACATCTTTTTATAGTCACCAGAATACGATTCAAACAAGGAATCAAATACAGGTTTTGAATAATCCACAGCCACTTCACCTAAAAAATGCTTACTTCCTATCACATATTCAAATGGAGCTTTTTCAGCTATTCTTCCTAACATATCTTCTTCAATTCCTAAATGAATTTGAATAGACGAAGAATATTTCAATTTAACCCTCTCAACCTCTGAAATATATCCTTTAGTATCTCGCATTGAACCATCGTCTATACTTAAATATCCATGTCCTGAAAATCCTAGAATATCAAAGCCTTTTGAGATAGCTTCTAAAGTCATTTCTTCAATCGTATCTTTTCCATCACAAAAGATAGAGTGTGTATGTAGATTCTGTTTCATGATAATTTCTCCAACCAAGCTTTACAGCCTTCATAAATATCATTATATGCCGTTTCAAAATCATTACTATACCAAGGATCTGAAACATCTCTTGATAATAATTTATAGATTTTGTGATCTGGATCATTATTGAACATACGATTTAGATTACGCATATTATTTTCATCCATACAAATTAAATAATCATACGACAAATAATCACTCATTGTAGCTTGTCTTGCATAATGTCTAGAAAATGGAATCCCCTTTTCTTTTAATTTACGCTTAGCCGGAGGATAAATGTCATTACCAATTTCTTCACGACTTGTAGCTGCACTAGAAACATATAGTTCTACCCCATTTTTCTTTGCCAAATCTTCCATAATATATTGAGCTGAGACACTACGACATATGTTGCCGTGACATATGAACAACAATTTTTTCATAATCAAATTCTCCTTTATATATAGAATATTCCCTTTATGTAAAGGTAATTTTATTTTTCTCTTATTTTTGTAACTTCTTATAAGTTTGTATAACTTTTCATATCTTTTTAATCAAAAGGTGCACATAAGGTGCAAATTGAATTTTATTTGGTGCAAACTTAATTTTTATATAGAAATATGATTATTCACCTCATGAAGCTCTTCAATGGCTTGCCTTCCTACAAGCTATTTTATTATACCACCAATGTTTCATGTTTTTCTATTTACCATGCATTTGCAAAAAAGCTATATATAAAAATAGCGAAATGCTAATATTGTAACATTCCGCCGAATGACTAACCCGTTTAAGAAAAAAGCTTAGTTAAACATCTTTATTGTTTTATACAGTTAAATGTACTTTCCAATCTGATGGAAGATTCATTGCTGCAAGATTGACTATGCCATTATAACTTTTAATTAAATTATCGAAATCATCTACAAATACTGTCCATTCCTCATCAGATGAGCGTAAATACTTCATTGCCAATAAAATTTGATATAACCCATTATGTACTGGCAGTGGTGTAACCTTATCTGCGTCTAAAATCTCTGGCGTCGTATGTATTGTGCGATTATAGATTCTGGAATTATGAGCACACATATTACGCAATATTGAAACACTCTGTAACCATGAAGTAAGCATTTTTTGTGATGGATTTACCAAATTTCCTTTTTTCGATTTATATTGGTAATTAGTCGCCAAGATAGAATATGAACTTCCAACACCTGTTTTCAAATTTTTAATTATTTTCGATAATGTTCCAAAAGAAAGAACCTCAACAATCGCCCATACAGGCACCTCTCCATCATGATTTTCAAAATTATGTTTAATAAATACATCATTAGAACGAGCAATTTCTGACGCTACCATAGACATATTCTGCCAATACAATTTTTTCTCTTTAAAAATAGATGAATCTTGCAAAACAAGAGGTTCACCATATATAAGTAACGCCTCTATTAATCGTACTCTTAAAGCCACCTCAATTTTAGAAATCATAAAGAAAACTAAGGCAGATAATTTCTGATCAAATTGATATAATTTCAAAATGTCTTCAAACTTTGTTCCAGGAACATACTTCTTTGTAACATTATCATATAAAGGAAATGAGTAGCCTCTCAAACGATAAAATCCAATTGATTTTAATGCCTTCTCTACCTCTTCGCGAGATGTAATCTTCATTCCTGCATTTACGTAAGATTGCACTTGTTGTCCTATTGTTAATATTTGTTTTGGATACTGATACATAAACACCCCTAAATGAAAAAAAGTCCCACCGGGTTGCGCATGAATTAGTCAGAGGCGTGGTGAGTTCTGTTAATATAATTATACACTTTTTAATGTTGCTGTCAAAGATTTCTTTTAAGTGAAAGCACTGTCAAAACACATTAATATTTTACTTAACGTAAAAACCTTTAATTCAATTTGTTGATGAAATTATCCAAAAAGTGCATTTAAGGTGCACAAACCCTCTTGATTTTGTTTATTATTCTTTATATAAAGCGTTTTATAAATGTTCGAATATGTTGCATATTATCATACCGTGAAATGGGCACTAAAATTTTAAAGTTTGTGCTCATGAATTTTAGACACATTCAACTCCCTCAAGTTCTTCCATTACATCTTCTAAATGAATATGTGTATATAAGTTGGAATCCACTATTTATACCAAACTCATAGAAAATGACATTGGTGTTGAAGAAGATATCTTCTTAATTATATTTGGTCTTGTAAAACCAGTTTTTGTATTTTGTACATCGTATTTTATTCTGCGCAGTCATGTTGGCGGCATTCATATTGCTTACCCATTATTATATATTTTAACTACAGTTTCTATAACTATTCTAATCCCTTGGATAGCTGCAAATAATATAATATTATACGTATAATATATACTATTGTTGTTTTTTCAATATACATATAATCAAAGTAGCTGATCACCCTAACAAACCATTATCATCAGAGAAAAAAATCAGCATTCAAAAAATGCAATTGTAATCATCTTATTTGAATTTCTTGTATTTCAATTTTCTTATAAAAATAGTTCTAACTTAATATTCAATGAAATTTTATTTGCAAATTTAGTATATACACTAAAACTGTATATTTTTTTCATCAAGAAGACCTAAACTAAGGTAATTTTACACAAAAGTATAAATAAGTAAACAAATAGTGTAAAATGGATGGCAGGAGGCATAATGATAAAAATATTAATTTGTGAAGATATAGAAAGAGATAAGTTGCATTTGCATAAATTACTAAATTCTTTTTTGCAATCAAACAATATATTATATGAGATTGATTATCTTGAGAATTTCGATGTAGGATCCAATTTGTTTCTAGAATATGATTTGATTTTTTTGGATATTGAACTAGGAGACTACAACGGCATAGAAATTGCATCAAAAATAAGAACCTATAATCGTAGTTCTATTATTATAATCACTTCTAGCTTTAAAAAATATTTAATAGATGGATATAAAATAGAAGCGAAAAGATATCTTATTAAACCAATTGATGAAAAAATATTTAACGTAGAGATGCAGAGTGTCTTATCAACTTCATTTAAACAACAATACGGTTTTTTCGATAAAAAGATATCTCAATATAAAATTCACTATAAGGATATGTTATACATAGAATTTCTTAATCGACATACGATTATTCATTTTGTTAATAATGTTGAGAAAAAAACTACATATCCTCTTAAATATTGGATTGAAGAACTATCTAATAAAGGGTTTGGACAACCCTATAAGTCTTTTTTAGTTAATCTTGATTATGTTAGTGGTTTTTCTTCAGATGGTAAAGATATTATCATGAACAATGGTGAAAAAATCCCATTGTCTAAAAATTTCAAAAAGTCGTTCACAAATCAATATTTTGCTAATTTGCATAACATACTATGATGATTTTTCTATCCGATATACTCACAGTTATTTTTATTACACATTTCTTTAACCAATTTATTGCCAAAAGAAAAATATCCTATTATATGTTTTTTTTATTATTTCTTCTTGCTATAATGTGCACTTTTTTAGGAAATCATAACGGAATCAATCAGATAGGAAAAATTCTCTCTTTTATTACACTATACATATATATATCATTTTTATTTAAGGGTTCGCTAATTAATAAATTTATATTGTTTTTGGTATGTTACTTGACGATAGGGATTTCAGAGTCATTATCAATTGTTTTTTTTCAATTATTTAATCCTAGTTTCTCTTTAAATAATATCTACACATCAAATACTTATTTGGTGATTATAATTTTGACACAGTTTTTTGCTTATTTTTTTTCATATATCATACAAAAAATATGTCATACTATTAAAATCACAAACTTACCCAAATCCTTTTATATTTTGTTTTTTCCTGCATTAACAACGATATTGTTCCTCATTGTCTATGGAAACTATCAAACACTCTTTTCAGGAAACAAGATTCTTGTTATTATTTTATTTCTCTTGCTAATTTCTAATTCCATTACAATATTGTTTCAACTACAAATCATTAAAAACGAAAACCTTCGAAAAAGTTTAGAAATATCAGAATTAAGTAATGAAATGATGATTTCAAAATTTAATTCCTTAAATAAGGAATATGAATCCAATTTTAAATTTTTACACAATTTACTTCATACTTGTTCTGAACTTAATCAGTTAATAGATCAGAAAAAATATGATGAGCTAGACTCATTAATTAAATCATTGTCAAACAAGACAATCAAAGAATTTAATGAAATATATACCAATTCCCCAATCTTTTCAACAGTTTTAAACCATAAAAAAAATCAATTATCTAGTTTAAATATTTCAGTTACATCAACCCTTTATAGTGATGATCTATCAAGCTTAGATTCCATCAATCAAATGATTTTTTTTACTAAAATCTTAGATCTTGCTATAAAATATTGTAGTTTATCTGATGAGCAAAGATTTATTATCATTAAATCGCGAAAAGATATATATTCTTGTACTCTTCAAATTATTTTTAATTTTCCTTCTACATTCGAGAATGATATAAAAGAATCAACTTCAAATATTGATAAAGAGTTTAATACTAAATCAGACATATCATTCGATTATAATTTAAAGATTGTAGATATCATTTTCTTAATAAACTAATTCGCCTAATCTCATCCAAATGTTCGACCACAAAAATGCCTCGTTTCACCGCAGTCAAACTATGGTATTAAGACCTTATTACACCGATTCAAACCGTCATCAGTAACTGGTATAACCGCTAGAGTCACACCGAATTAACCATCAATTACAGTTTTAGTAACTCATCCTACACAATTCTTTTAAAAAGCAGAGGATTATTCAAAAGTCGAACGATAAAAAGAGCCATTTCATAATTTGAAGTGGCTCTTCGTGGATTCAGTGGCTCTGAGCAATGGATTGTATGGCTCTTAGTGATGATTCTCAGTGTATGAAGCACCTACTTTATCAACTTTTTTACATAATAAATCATAAAAATCCTGTGTTTGTTGATTTGTGTCAAAGTTGAAAATATATACTTTAGCATCGTTTGCATCTTTTAACACAATAACACTATTAACATCAATATTGTAATAAACTTTAGCTTTGTAATAATAATTCAACCTTTCATTTTCGCTATTGTATATCTCAACATTAGCATCCCCAGAATAATAAGTCTGGTATCCCCATCTAAAACCATTTGCTACAATCTTAAGTGTGCAATCTCTATAGTTTTCGCATAATTCAATACTGGTATATTTAATTTCTTCGTTTAACTTTAAATAATCAGCATGCAACGAAGGTGTAATAATCGGATTCATTTTAATTGCAAATACTATACTGGTAACTGCTATAATTCCAGCAGATATACAACCATAAACTATTTCAAATTTCTTATTAAGTCTATTCCCAAAATGATATTGTAAAATAATGGCAACACCACAAATTATCAAAAATAGAATTAAATCAAGCAGAAAAAATTTAGTCATATATTCTAAACCTCCAAGTCTATAATTTACAGATTGAATACAAATCCATCTAACAACTAAAGTTGTATAAATGGCACTGGTTAATGGAATCAGTGGCTTTGAATATGCGAAAAACTCAATTAAAATTTAAGTTTCTTTTCTATTTTTTCGACAAACTAGCAAAAACAATAAAATAACAACGCATAATAAAGCAACGAATTCTAAATATATAGAATTTATTCCATTTATCCAGCTAAAGCTCAAAATATTTCTAGATAATTGAATTACATTTGATGGGAAAAAGCCAAAAAATGAATAGTTATTAAACATAAATGGAATAAATATAAATAATATTGATAATAATTCGCCTATGTATTTTTTTTCATTTATTTTGACTAACAATGAGGTGAAAAATGTTATCACTAAAACTGCTAGATACCCTATCAAGACATTAACCATATATGCTTGAAAGTAATTGATATTTAAAGGGGACAGCCAAAATAGGTAAGAAGTCTGAATTTTCATATTCCATCCATCTAAGCCAAATACACTCCAGATTAAAGCACTATAAATTAACACAATAGAAAAATAGATTGCAGAATTCATTATTAAAACCGTTATTGCTTTAATGAAATTAATTTTGCTTTCTTTCGTAGCTAATGTTCTAAGAATCATATTCATATTGCATTTTTTTTCTACAAAGAAAATCAATGCAGCAATTATCAAACTTATGATCATCGAATATATTTGTATATATGGTAAATCATTTAAAAGAGTTTGCCATCCTAAAGAATAACCAAAATCGATATATTTTTGCTCTTTTAATTTATCACTAAAATCTGGGTTAATAGTTTTAATATTATTTTCTCTATTAACAAATATGCTTTGAACAGTTATATCATTTAAATCTAAATGATTCAAAATATCAGGATTAAATGAATACATCGGAGAATATGCTCGAATCACAAGGTTTGCTAAATCAGAATATTTATTAAACATTTTAATAGATTCTGAACCATTTATCATCAAATTTCCAGTTGAATCAGAATTATTTTTATCATTTGTTATACCAATAAATACTTTTAATGAATTTCTTAATTCTTTATCAGTTAATTTTTTTTCTATTTTTGCTTGCGCATCTCTTTTTGCACTTATACCATCAATTTTAGCATTAATACTAAATTCGTTAACATATACATCAGTACTACTAATCGAATACAAGAAAAAAGTTGAAAGAAAGATTATCGTAAAAAAACAAAATGCAAATATTATTTTTGGATTAATGCATTTTTTTATTTCTATAAATATTAATTTTTTCACCATTTATAATCACCTACTGAATTAATCTTTTTTTGTCATAAATTAATATAAAGGTTAAGAAAAAAAACAATAAAAGAGTGAATAATAACTTTGGTATATCAAAATTAAGTACTGATGACACATCAACCATTGTAATAGGGAAACAATATCGTAATATTGAAGAAGACGAAATATTTAATAGTGAAATCATTATATTTGGAATAAAACATAAAATTATAGAACATATAACAGAAACACTACTAGACAAAAACACTTTTGAAAAAAACATAATTAACAGTCCCATCAATACTGAGGCTAATAATCCTATTAAAATTGCTCTAGATAATAATTGTCCATACGTCAATAAGTTTGGAAATAGAGGCGCAATTCCTAACTGTACATTAACATCCCAACCAGCTAAACCATATATTGAAAAAATTATTATTGAAAATGGTATAAGGGCCAACAAATAATAGAAACTTGATATAATTATTCCAGCAGTAACTTTTGCCACAAAATGATTAGTGCCCCTATTCTTTGTTGTACTTATAATTTCATTCATCCGTTCTTCTTTATCTTGAGAAAACATTTTAGATAAGCAAATTGCAAGCATTATAGACATAAATAGAAATAAATCCATATTTTTTTTCAGAAATCTTTGATAGCCTTTACTATATCCAGATTTAAAACTTTGTGTTTTAGCGGTGCAATTAGTTTTATCTTTCCAAAGCTCAACAAAATTTATTGGAGTCTTAACTTCTAATATTTTTTTATACTGATCCATATATGTTCCACCCAAAGTAAAATCAATAAGTGAAATCACCTCTTCATAGGGCCTCAGCTCTTTACTGTACATTGTTTTAAATGCTTCGCCATCAGTGCTGTTAATATTATTTGTTTGCTTTTGAAAATTATCAATAACTTTATTTATTTCATCATCATTTATTTCCACAGTACCATGAGATAAATTTTTTTCAAAGGTTATCGCATCAATACCATAGATTATTCCTTGTTCATAATAAGTTATAGTCTGATCCTGAAACACTGTCAAAAAGCCATATACGACAGAAATCATAATCAATAATAATACTGAGATTCTATTAATCTTACATGTATATATCCTGTTTAACTCATTTTTAATTAACCTAGTCATCTTCACTTACCTCATCAAAATAGTATAAGTATAAATCATTTAAAGTAGCTTCTATAGGTACAAAACATTTTTCAACATTATCTTTGGTTATTATCCTTATTCTAATAGTATTACCCAAATCGTATACATTCCTAACTCTATACTTATTCATGAAATAATCCAATTGTGTTTTAGGTACAGTTCCTTCATAAACAAATCCTTCAATCTTTTTTAATAAGACATCTAAATCACCTTGTTCACAGATTTCACCTTTTTTTAAAAGAATAATGGCTTGTGAAATATCCTCAACATCAGAAACAATATGAGTAGAAATAATTACTGTATGCTTCTCACCATATTGATTAAGTAAATTCTTTAAATGAATTCTTTCCTTAGGATCTAATCCAGCTGTAGGTTCATCCAAAATTAAGATTTCCGGTTCATTTAACAATGCTTGAGCTATTCCCACCCGTCTTAGCATTCCTCCTGAATAAAGTTTAAGTCTAATATTCTTTTTCTCGTATAATCCTAATTCTTTTAACAAATATTCTATCCTATGTTCAAGTTTTTTTCCTTCTAAGCCTTTTAAAACTCCTATGTATGATAAAAAATCATAAGCTGTGAAATCTTGATAATAGCCAAAATTTTGTGGCAAATATCCTAAAGAATTAAAATAATTATTTTTTAAATGATTAATTTGTATTCCGTTATACAAAATACTCCCCGAATCAATTTCATATAAATTACACAAACATTTAATTAATGTTGTTTTTCCTGCTCCATTTGCGCCTAACAATCCATAAACACCTGTTTCAAATTGAAGATTAATATTTTTTAATATTTCATTTCCGTTTAATGCCTTGAACAAATTTCTCACTTCTAACATTCTTCTATGCCTCCCTTTTTATATAGACTAACTTGTGTATCAAATAATTTTTTATATTTACCATCCTTTTTAATCAAATCTTTATGAACTCCTTGTTCAATAACTTCGCCTTTATCTAAAACTATAATTTGATCCGACGAACCAATATTTGACAATCTATGTGTTACAAATATACACAATTGTTTTTTTTCAATTTATCAAATGTTTGAAATATTTCTAATTCTGCTAAAGCATCCATTGATGCAGTAGGTTCAAAATACAGAATGAAAGACATAATTGATACATTTGAAAACTAAATAATGCGATTCAAACTGGTGAATATAAAGCGATCTATTTTGATGAATTTTATGTTGACATTATGATGCCAATATTAGTTTTTATATCAAATAGATATTTTACAAAATTCTGAAAAACAGCATTAACATATTTTCTCATATCATCAAAAGATCCTTTTTTTAATTACTTTTATTAAAACCACATAATTTCCGATACAATTTATTTTGCAAATAATTTTTTTGTTTTTCCATCGTCTAAAAATCCCAGGTATCTGACTACTGATAAATTAAAATAGAATCCCCTTTATTAATATGTTCAACCCCCTTTTTAGATCTGTATTCTTAGTTAATCATTCATCTAAAATTGCATATAATAACAAATCATTGATTTCATCCGAATGTGACACAATAGCTTATTTACTAATAAAACTGTTGTACATTATATCTCTTGCCTCCGTGATATTATGGTAAGTAAATCTTACACACAAGAAAAAAAATAGTAAATAAAACCGGTATAAGTCGACAAAATCTTGTAGAAGAGGGATATTTTGATATCTAAAACTTAAAAAATTATTTGTTGATTTTCGGATTATCAGGTTATGCTCAATTTCTTTTATAATCTATGCACAAGCATAAATAAAAAGCTCAGCATTTAAGCCAAGCAATGTTGTTGATAAAGTTTTCCAAAAGGTGCATTTTAGGTGCACAAGCTCTCTTGATTTTGCTTATTATCCTTTATATAAAGTATTTTATGAATGTTCGAATATGTTCCCATAGCAAATAAAAAGCACTTTCTTCATAATCAAAAAACTCACTTTTATATAATTTATCATATTCAGAAGAAAATAATAAGTCATGAAGCTAAACAATATTTCAAAGTTCATGTTTCAAATAGAATCATGTAAATGATTAAAATGGGCTCTTTTGTATTTTTTTTGTAAACGCCAAATAAAAAGCTATAAAACTCCGTTTTTGAAATCTTATAGCTTTGCTATTAATGATATTAAGTTATTATTCAATATTTGTATTTCAAACGGATTGGCTATTACATCTTTCCACCGTAAACAGGAAAAACTCCACTGTCACCATAGCTCTGAATTTTCTTAAAATTCTTTAACAGTTCCATGTCTTCAGCACTAATTTCAAAATCCAGTTGGGTATTACTCTTCATATGTTCAGGATTACCTGTTTTTGGCAGAGAAATTGCTCCAAGCTGAAGCGTATATTTAATGCAGAGCTGTGGAACAGTCACACCATACTTCTTTGCAAACGCAGTTATCTCCGGTTGATTTAATATTTCACCATGCGCAATTGGTGAGTATGCTTCCACCGCAATATTATTCTTCTGGCAATATTCTACTAACTCCAATGGCGTATTACTGATGTGAAGAAGAATCTGATTTACCATTGGCTTAATCTTTACTGTTTCAAGAAGACTTTCAATATCTTCGATCTGAAAATTGGAAACTCCGATTGCCCTAAGTTTTCCTGCCGTATAAGCATCCTCAAGAGCTTTCCATGCTGCTCGATTTCCCTCTACATATCGATCTTCGCTCTGATTAACCTTTGCCCATGGCTGCGGACTGTGAATAATCATCATATCAAGATAATCCAGTCCCATCTTTTCAAGCGTCTCATTGATTCCTGCCATCGCTTCCTCATAAGTCTTATGCTCTGCGGCAACCTTTGATACAACAAACAACTCCTCACGTGGAATACCACAAGTTCTTACTCCTTCACCAACGCCACGCTCATTTCCGTATGCCTGTGCAGTATCAATATGTCTATATCCAATCTCTACTGCTGCTTTTACAACATCAGCAGCCTTATCATCATCAATAAACCAGGTTCCAAGTCCAAGTTGTGGAATTTTTACACCATTATTCAATACAATATTTCTATCAAACATTTCATCTACCTCCTATTTTAATTTTCTATATTCTTCATCACTTACCGGTTCAAGCCATTCATTAGAACCATTTTCGCCTGGAACCTCTATGGCAAGATGGCTAAACCATTCATCCGGTGCGGCTCCATGCCAGTGTTTAACACCTGCAGGAATATTAATGCAATCACCTGGCTTCATTTCTATAGCTTCTTTACCTTCTTCCTGATAATACCCTCTTCCGGCAACGCATACCAGAATCTGTCCGCCTCCACTTTTAGCATGATGGATATGCCAGTTATTTCGGCATCCTGGTTCGAATGTCACATTGAAAATTCCAACCTGAGAAGTAGAAATCGGCACAAGAAAACTTCTGCCCGAAAAATACTGTGCAAAACCATCATTTGGTGCACCAATTGGAAATACCATCTCTTTTGCATGCGCACGCATCGCTTCATCTTCGTATGGCAAATCTCCTTCGCCTGCTTCCCACACTTCCTTTGCAAGATTGAAAACAGCCCATGCTTTTGGCCAACCTGCATAGAATGCGGCATGTGTGATCACTGCAGCAATCTCTTTTTGTGTCACACCATGATTTTTTGCATTTTGAAGATGATATTTTAAAGAAGAATCCGTAATTCCGGAAGCCATCAGAGCAACCACTGTAATAATGCTTCTTGTTTTTACGTCGATGTCCTGGTTATTCCAGTTTTCGCCGAAAAGTACATCATCGTTAAAATGTGCAAATTCCGGTGCAAATTCTCCAAGTGTATTTTTTCCTGCTGTCTGTACTATTTTTCCCATATTCTGTATCTCCTATAACGAGTTTACCCATTCACTAATTTCCTGTTTCGTTCCACAATTTAACAGTCTGCCTTCTGTAATAAATGCGTCTGGTGCGGATGACTGCAATTCTTTCACAGTGTTTCCGAATCCACTTCCTCCAGATGTTGCAAAAAGCACAATCTTTTTACCACTGAAATCGTAAGTTTCTAAAAATGTATTGATGATTGTCGGAGCCACATACCACCAGATTGGAAATCCTAAAAGAATCTCGTTATAAGAACCCATATCCATCTCTTTATTCATAATTGCCGGTCTATATTTTTTATCACTCATTTCCACACTGCTTCTGGATTTTTTATTCATCCAGTCAAGATCAGCCTTTGTATATGGAACTTTTGGCTCAATCTCAAACAAATCCGCTTTTACTTCCTCTGCGATCATCTCTGCTACTTTTTTTGTTGTTCCGCTTGCACTGAAAAATGCCACTAATTTTTTACTCATAATAAAAAGCCCCTTTCTATACGTATTTTTCACAAAAAATAGATGTATAAGATTTACATTCATCTTACACATCTATTTTAAGCTCTATCGCTTCATTATGTCTAATGCTTATATTGAATTTTGTTTTATGCCTGAAAAGCATTAATCTCCTCGATCATTTTACGGACTGCCAAAGAATATGGGATATTCCGTCGCCAGGCAATCACCGTACTGGTCGTGATTTCAGGAGAAATTCTTCGCTGTACAAGAATATCCTCCCGCCAATACTTTGCAGCACCTTCGATGGATACCGGATAGCCCAGTCCATTTGCTGCCATAACTCCGGCATTCGTTCCAAGATTACTTGTAAAAGCAATCTGCAGTTTCGAAAAGTCTTTTCCAAACCAATTGGCAAGTTCACTTTGAACATTTACTCTTTCCGGCAGGATCAATGGTTTTCCAATAAGATCTTCTTTTCTTATAAACTCTTTTTCTGCCAGCGGATCATCCGGCCGCATTCCAACACACCAGTGATCGCAATCTGTGATCCGGATATAATCCAGCCCTTCGGTGTCCACCGGCTCCATGAATAATGCAATATCTACAAGTCCTTTGTTCATCATCTCATACACTGCATCTGCTGTTGCAGTATGCAATACAATCTGAACCAGCGGATATTTTTCTTTATATGTTTTACATATCTTCGCCAATGTCTCCACTGCTGCAAATTCACCGCATCCAATGGTTATCGTGCCCTCTACAACCTCTTCTTTTCCTTTCAGTTCCTCAAGCGTCCTTTCCTCAAGATTAAGAATCTCCAAGGCACGCCTTTTTAATAAAATTCCTTCATCAGTGAGCGATATTTTCTTCCCGTTTCGAATAAATAATGTTATTCCCAGGTCCTCTTCAAATGCCGCCATTTGTCTGGATAGCGTTGGCTGGGTAATATGCAATTGTTCTGCTGCTTTTGTAAAGCTCTGTTCTTTTGCTACTGTCAGAAAATAGCGTAATAATCTTAATTCCATATCTCTATATTCCTACAAATTTTTCTTGTAACCATTCTATCATATTGCGTCTCAAACATCATGTAATATCTACATGTATTATCGGGTTATTTTTCAACTGCCTATGCCTTCCATGCCTTGATTTTACTGGCTTTTTTAAAGAAGCTTTCAAAGAGGTCCATGGCAAATAAAAAGCACTTTTTTCATAGTCAAAAAACTTCACTTTTAAATAATTTATCACATTCAGAAGGAAATGATAAATCATGAAGCAAAACAATATTTCATAGCTCATATTTAGTTTTTAAGAAAAAAATCTAAAAAGAAAAGCAAAGCTAACATCATTTTCACTATGCCGCTTTGCAAAAGTAATTACTTTTTCTTTGTGAAATCATTTTACACTATATTCATTTCACTTGAAAAAGCCCCATCGAGTTGCGCATGATAAATCAGAGGCGTGGTGAGGTCTATTAATATTATTCTTTGAACCTCTCATCACTGAAGTGACGAGATTCTTGGAAACAGGTTTCTATCGAAACCTTTCTTACCAAGCTATCCCCGCAGTTCCTGCGGTTGTTTATT
>NZ_CATVYQ010000039.1:0-22683 GCF_958348295.1 uncultured Holdemanella sp. | reverse complement strand
AATCTGATTTTCATTCTCATAAACAGGCACTATATATGTAAGCTTATAATACTTATTTTTTTGTTTAAATGTACATTGCTTCCCCAAAAAACCATTCTTAATTTTATCTTTATATTCATCTGATAAATTATTATACGAAAACTTAGAATCCTTTTTTGAAGAATACACATTATGATTCATATCGATAAATTGAATCGATGAAAAATCACTCTCTTTTTTCATTTCAAATAATGAGAAATCTAAATCCGTTTCCTTATTTAAATTTCTTGCGAAAGTATTCAATAAAACTAAGTCTGTATTCTTTTTTGAAGAAACACGTTGTACACACAAATCTATTTCTTGATCCATAGTTGTATATGTTGCCTTATTTAAACTATCGTCTGCATGATTGATAAAAAGAAAAGCCATCAATAAAATTCCAAGCACCATCAAAATAGAGAAGATCAATAGTTTGTAAATTCTTTTCCTTAATACACTTGCATCCATATACAATCTACATCTTTCTATTATCTGTTTCTATCTAGTTCTGCTTTATGAACTGAGTAATTCATACGATAGTTTTTCTTTCTAAAAATACTATAAAATTTATTCGAAATACGCTGTATAACCAAATGCGCATTCTCTTCTGTTTGACAATCCACTAGAAGTAATAATTGAGTTTCACTAGTACGTGTAAATAAATCGTTGCTTCTTAAACAAGAACTTACCAATCTTTTTACGCGATCAAAATCTAAACCAATTTTCTCATAATCCAAAGTACCATCTGAAAATTGCAGCATAATTAAGTAATAGTTCTGTTCGTTACGAATTGACATTTTCAATAACAATTCATAGAAATATTTAAATATCTCATAAGAACAGAAAAAGCCTTGATTTTGCTGGTCACGACTTGAAAGTTCCTTCATTATTGTTTCCATATCTTTACTTTCTTCTTTTGCGTGATCAGCAATAATAATGTCGTACAACTGTTTAAAGCGCTTTGATAATCCTGTGCCTAACTCAGATAAGAAGATATCATTTAATTCATCATAGTATTTTAATGCCTCACGATAATTACGTGTTGCCACTAAACCCTTCATATAATAGTAATGCAAACCTTCATTAAATGGTTCAATCAATACCGCCTGATAATTCATCAGCATCATTTCATCATAACGCTTTTGTGTATATAAATAACAAGATGTTCGCATCATTGTTTTAACATACATCTGTCTAAACACTTCTTGTTTTTGTAGAATCCAATGAAGCTGACTTGGTGATGCATAAAAACGACCTTGATATAATCTAAATATTTTTCTAGCAATCTTAAACTCTTTTTCATCCAACAATTCAGCGCCCTCGTTGATTTGATTATAAGCCTTTTCTAATTCTACAAAATCAATATTCCAATCTAAATTTGGATTTAAGATATAGCCCTTTCTTGTCGTAACAATAACTTCTTTATCCTTAAAAAAATCAATTTCATTTAGTTCGGAACGCAATCTAAAAATAGAGAATTTTAATGCACTAGATGGATTTTTACTTTCCGGCCATAAAATATCGATCAATTCATCTTTTTGAACTGGCTTCTCACTATGAAACAATAACACTTGCAGTAAATTCACCAATTGTTTGCCAAACAATTCCACAATATTAACTGTCACATTATCGTTCGTGATTTCCAATCCCCCAAAGGTTTTTACATAGTAAGTATCACTCATGTTGATTCTCCTTTCAAAAAATTATATAGTATCTAACCTAGTTTTATTTTACAATAAATTTCTAAAACAAAAAAGCAGAGAATCATAAAATTCCCTGCCAATGGTTATTTAATTAAATATTCAATATGTTGATAACGAATGCCATTCTCTTCAATATTCGAAAGTACCTTTCTAGTATATAAAGATTTATCAAATTTAGGAAAATACACTTGTGCATCCGCTGAAGCATCTATCTCAGTCAATACTAATCTACTTGCATATTTAAGCATTTCACTATAAATCATTCCTCCACCAATACAAAAGATTTCTTCATTCACATCTTTATAGCGATTCATAAATTCTTCAACACTCGAACACAATTCAATATCGTCTCCAAGATTTGAACAAGTTCGTGAAATAACGACATGATGACGCTTAGGCAACTTACCAGGAAGACTCTCAAACGTTTTTCTTCCCATCACAATCGTGTGACCTGAAGTTTCTTGTCTAAAAAACTTTAAATCCTGTGGCAAATGCCATATCATATCATTATTTTTACCTAGTTCATTATTTTTTCCAATTGCTGCAATTAATGTTAATTTCATAAACCACCTATTGTGCTAAAGGAAAACTGATTTTCCCCATGTGCTCGTATCCATTCAATTTAACATCTTTTGTAGGATCAAAATCATAGAAATTTGTAATATCTGGATTCAACCATAATTCTGGTGCTGGCAAAGAACCCATTGTTTCATAACGATTTAGCTGTTCTTTGATTCCATCAACCTGGTTTATATAAATATGTGCATCCTTGATAGACCAATCAATCGTACCTGGTTTTAATCCGGTAACTTGAGCTACCATCATCAATAAAACTGCATATTGTGTAACATTAAAAGGCAATCCTAAAGGAACATCACAACTTCTTTGATGAACCCAAATGTTTAATTTACCATCTGTCACATCCCATTCTGAGCTCCATACACAGCTTGGAAGTACAGCTGTATCTAGTTCACTATCCTGCCATAAAGAAATGACACGTCTACGATCTTCTTTATCATTTTTTAAAGAATCCAAAAGCTTATTCATTAAATCATATTTTTTTACAATATATCCATAAGCGGTTCCAATCGTATGGGCAAAACTTGGATCAAAATGTTTTAATACTTTACCCGTATTTTCATCGATCCAGTCTCCATTTTCATTGATTTCCCATTTATCCCAAATATGAACATTTCTTTCTTGAAGCCAACGAACATCATTACTTTGTGCTTGATAGATCCATAACATTTCTGTAACGGCTTGACGAATAAATAATTGTTTCGTTGTTAAAATAGGAAATTCTTTCGCTAGATCCAAATGGAAATGTGCACTCGGAATTTTAATCGTGTCAATTCCTGTACGATTATGTACTTGAACTCCATTTTCTAAAATATCCTTACATAATTTGCAATATACATCATCAAAGTATGACATCCAGGTCCTCCTTTAAAATATTTTCTTCAATAAAATGAGCCACGGCACTTTCATCATTTGTATACGCACTCACAAATGCACCACAATCTTTAACTTGCTTAGAGCCATTTTTCATGCAGACTCCCATACCGACCTTTTGAAGCATCTCCATATCATTTTGTTCATCTCCAAAAGCAACACAGTTTTCAAGTTTTACACCAAAATGCTTTGCGACCTTTTCAATCCCATATCCCTTATTGATTCTAGGATCTACATACTCAAACAAGTTATCGGCTGTTAAAAAGCCAACACAAGCCTCATTCTTATATTGTTTAGCACGCTCTAATACAATTGGCATATATTCTTTATCACAATGAATAATCAACTTATTACAAGTATTATTCTCTAGATATGGTTCAAGATCAATTTCAATTTCTGTTTCACCAAAAATTCGTGCATGTTCTTGTGTTTCGATGCTCGTACGATTTGTATATCGAGTAGCTCCTTCTAAAATCCAGAAATCTACATCTAGATCCTCAAAGAAATGAATAATATCTAATACAATTTCTCCATCTAGCACATGATACTCTTCTTTTGAACGTTGTCTTAAATCATATAAGACACCACCATTCATCCCCATAATAAAGCTTACACTATCTTCAATTTGCCATTCTTTTAACATAGCACGCACTGTTTCAACAGGACGACCAGAAGCAATCCCAAATAAAATACCGTGATTTTTTAATTTTGACACTGCATCACGATTCAAATCCGATACCTGCTTTTTTGAATTTAAGAAAGTTCCATCTAAATCTGTCGCAATCAAAGTAATTGGTTCCATAAATTATCCTTCGTATGTTAAGAATGCTGCATATCCTTTTTTTGCTTCATAGATATCAGCTTTACTTGCTAATTCAAATGGAGCATGCATGTTATGTAATGCTACACCACAGTCAATAACTTGCATTCCATAGTTTGCTAAAATATAAGCGATTGTTCCTCCACCGCCTTGGTCTACTTTTCCAAGTTCACTTGTTTGCCAAGCAACATCGTGATCATCCATGATACGACGAATCAATGCAATATATTCTGCATTCGCATCGTTACATCCACTCTTACCGCGAGCTCCTGTATATTTATTAAATACGATACCTTTTCCAAATTCAGCTTGATTTCTTGGACTTGATGCCGATGCATAAATTGGATCATGAGCAGCACTTACATCACTAGAAAGCATAGTTGAATTCATCATTGCACGTTTTACACTTAATGCAGAATAATCACCCATACATTCCATGACTTCGGCAACAAAATTTTCAAAGAACATTGAATGCATACCTGTAGCACCTTGCGAACCAACTTCTTCTTTATCAACCAATAAACAAACGGCTGTACGTTTTACATTTTCTGCTTCTAATTGAGCCATTAAACTTGTATAAGCACAAATACGATCATCATGACCATAACCTAATACCATACTTGAATCAAATCCACAACTTCTTGCACGTCCTGCAGGAACCACTTCTAATTCAGCTGAAACAAAATCTTCTTCTTCAAATCCATAAGTCGATTTTAAGATTTTAGCCACATTTGCCTTGACAGCATCCTTCTCTTCACTTTCCAAAGGAATCGATCCAACTGTAACGTTTAAGTCTTCTCCTGCAATTACTTCATTTGCCTTTTTTTGTAATTGATCGGCACTTAAGTGAATCAATAAATCACTAATCACAAATACTGGATCACTTTCTTTATCTCCAATCGCAATATCTACAGTTGAACCATCTTTCAAACAAACAACACCATGAATTGCTAAAGGCAAAGTAACCCATTGATATTTTTTAACTCCACCATAATAGTGAGTATCTAAATATGCTAGATTTCCATCTTCATATAATGGATTTTGTTTCAAATCTAAACGAGGACTGTCAATATGAGCTCCTAAAATATTCATACCCTTTTCTAATGGGTTTGAACCAATGTGCATCAACGCAATCGATTTATTCATCATATTTACATACACTTTGTCCTGCGCTTTTAAAATTTCTTTATTTTCGATTACTGCTTTGATATCACGATAACCATATGATTCAGCTAATGCAATCGCATTTTTTACGCAAGCTCTTTCAGTTTTAGAATTTGACAAAAAATCAATGTATGCATCACTAAATTTCATTACATCTTCAAATTCTTCTTTTGAATATTTATTCCAAACTACTTCACTCATGCTTCTACCTCCAACATTTTAAACAAGCGTTTTGATAATTCTATTTTTGACTCCATTGTATTCATCCAAGTAATACTTCCTATTTCATCACTCATATTTAACAAGCCTTTTTGTTCCAATAAATCCTTAGTATGCAAGGTTGTCCCCACACTACCTTCAATAATATGAATATTTGGGCATAGTCTTTCTAAATATTTTGTGTAAAAAGGAAAATGGGTACACCCAAGAACAATACTATCTAGATTTTTATAGTCACAAGCCACTAAATACTCTTTTAATACAGATTCTACAAGGTTTGTGTCATCCAATTTGTCATCTTCGACCATTCTTACTAACTTTGGACAAGGTACTTTCATAATATGATGCTCATCTTTAAATCGATTCATCAAATCCGCAAACTTCTTCTCAGACAAAGTAAGTTCGGTTGCCCATACTGCAATTCTTTGATTATCGCCTCGATCACATGCCACTTTTAAAGCTGGCTCCATCCCAATGATATCTACATCATATTTTTCTCTTAGAAGTTTCACACAAGCACTTGTTGCCGTATTACATGCGATTACGATTGCCTTTACATCTTGTTTTATAAATTCATCGCAAATCGCAATACATCGCTTCGTGATTTCTTCTTTTGTCTTTGTTCCATAAGGATTGTACTTACTGTCACCTAAATAAATTAAATTTTCATTAGGAAGTAAGCTATGCATCGTGTGTAAAACACTAATTCCTCCTAATCCTGAATCAAAAACACCAATTGGACTTTTCGAATTCATACAAAACGCTCCTTTTTTCATCTTTTCAATTATACAACGTATAAAGAAAACATCCAAGTCCTCAAACTTGGATGCATCAATGACTAAATCGATTATTCATTTCTTTTAAGATATTCAACAATTCTTTTTTTCCAATTCCATTATGAATCAAACTATCCGGATAAATTCTATCATTATGAAATAATTGAATCAAAGCTGCTTGTAGCTCTTTAAATGACATCGCTTCAAATTCTTTATTTACCAAGTAGTCTTCATACTCTTTCATATTGACTAAATCTGTCGCATAAAAAGAAAGAACCATCTCCATCAATAAAGATTGAACATTTTCATTATCTTCAGTTAAATCCGAATTTGCCCAACAAATATCTTCATCCGTTAAATCATCTAATTTTTCTATAAATGTCTGAATGAATGTTGCATCATCCATTTTTTCTTTCGCAAAATAATTTGAAATTTTCATATATCCTCCAAAAAAAAGAGGTTTAAGGCTTTCATCACTTCCTTAAACCGCTTTCCGTAATATTTATATTCCCATATAAATATTACAATGAATTTTGTTTGTATCTAATATTATTATGTTCTTGTAAACAAACAAAATTCTGTATAGATAAAACCACCACATTTTATCTATACACCTCTAATCCACTTTTCCTTCGCAGAGTTTACCACGCTCTGCATGTCCCTTTGGCAGCTCATCACACTGCCAAATAAATGATAGCACATATAAAAAGGGTAAGCAAGCTCACCCTTTTGTCAGTCTATGACCTATAAAGGAAGTAGTTGGTAGTGTTTCAGTCATAGAACTTACATTTATATTTTAATCTTATTTTTCTTGTTGTAAAGCCTTCATAATTCTTTCATAATGCAAAAAAGATTGTTTCTCATTCATTAAGACAAGTTCATCTAAAGTAACACATTTACAATCTATACTTTCATTTGTATTTAATACTACATCACTTAGTTTAAAATCAAATTTAAAATGATAAATATCTACAAAATAATTATCATGTCGATCATTATCCTCATTAAAATAAGAATAGACAACTCGACCATTCTTTACATCAAGATTCGTTTCTTCCTTAACTTCACGTTTGATCGCATCTAAACTTGATTCTTTACTTTTAGCACCTCCACCAGGCATTTCCCAATGTCCAGCAGCCCATTTCTTGTTCAATGCTCTTTGTGTAACTAAATATTTTCCATCTTGATTTTCTAAAACAGCCAAAACATACATCATAAATTCTCCAGGTTGAAATAAATATGCTGTACGATCAACCACTCGATTTAAGAATTTTCTTTCTTTATCATATAAATCAATAAATTCACTCATCGATGCACTCTCCATTTTCATCTCTATAAAAACAAGAATAATGCCCTGTATGACATGCAGCACCTACTTGTTCGACTTCTAACAATATCGTATCTTCATCACAATCAATGCGAATTTTTTTCACATGCTGATAATGACCACTCGTTTCTCCTTTGACCCATAAACTTTGTCTTGAACGAGAATAATAAGTGGCAAGTTTTGTTTCAACTGTTTTTTTATAACTTTCCTCATTCATATATGCGAGCATAAGCACTTTTTTTGTTTCCACATCCTGAACAATACAAGGAATCAAGCCATTTTGTTTCTTAAAATCCAACTGTATCATAGTCTAACTGCAACTCCTTCTTCTTTTAGATATTTCTTTACATTTTGAACACTAGATTCTTCGTAATGAAAAATACTGGCCGCAAGAGCAGCATCACTAACTTCTAATGCCGACTTAAAATCTTCTAATTTACCACATCCACCAGAAGCAATCACAGGTACATTGACAATTTTAGAAACAGCTTTATATAACTCTAGATCAAAGCCTTCTTTAGTGCCATCCGCATCCATACTTGTCAACAAGATTTCTCCTGCTCCTAAAGATACACCCTTTAAGATCCATTCCATACAATCAATTCCTGTATCTTTTCTGCCACCTTCTACATAAACATTCCAACCCGTATTATCTGCTCTTTTTTTCGCATCTACAGCTAATACAATACATTGATTACCAAATCGTTTACTGGCTTCTTCAATTAAGGAAGGATTTCGAATGGCCGCACTATTTAAACTCACCTTATCAGCTCCTGCCATCAACATAGCGCGCACATCTTCAATCGTTGAAATACCTCCACCTACTGTAAAAGGAATAAATATTTCTTTTGCGACACGCCTAACAACATCGACCATTGTTTTTCTTTTTTCCACCGTTGCGCTAATATCTAAAAAAACCAATTCGTCCGCACCATCTGTATAATATTTTTTTGCCAAGGCAACTGGATCTCCCACTTCTTTTAACCCCACAAAATGAATACCTTTAACAACCTGACCATCTTTCACATCTAAACAAGGTATGATTCTTTTCGTTAGCATATGCTTATCGCCTCTTTCAAATCTAATGTTTTTTCATAGATTGCCTTACCGGCAATAACACCATATAAACCTAAATCTTTACATTTTTGAATGTGTGACAAATCACGTACACCACCTGAAGCAATGATGTTGCATGATACATGATTTTTAAGTGCTTCTAGCATCTCAAAATTTGGTCCTTGTAACGTACCATCCTTCGAAATATCTGTACAGATCAATGTCTTCACACCAATTTTTTCCATTCTTTTCGCAAAATCCAAATAATATTCTCTACTCGTTTCTAGCCAACCAGAAGTACAGACATAACCATCTTTACAATCTAAGCCAACCGCAATCTTTGAACCATATTTTTTCACTGCATCTTTTAATAAGCAAATATCCTGGATAGCTGAAGTCCCTAAAATCACTCTGGATACACCATTTTCAATATAAAAATCAATGGCTTCCATTGTACGAATTCCCCCGCCTACTTCGATAGGCAATTGACAAGTCTTTACAATTTCACAAATCAAACTAGCATTCACACGACTTCCTTCTTTTGCACCATTTAAATCAACAACATGCAAATAGCTAGCTTTTTCTTTTTCAAAGGTTTTTGCGCAAGCCAATACATCTTCTGCAACACATTTTGATTGACCATAATCGCCTTGATATAATCGAACCGGCTTTCCATCTAATATATCTATTGCTGGTAATACAATCATTTAGAACTCCTTTCCAAAATATTCCAATATTTTTAATCCATCTTTTCCACTTTTTTCTGGATGAAACTGACATCCCATAATATGTCCATGCATAACTAAACCAGGTATTTTCATGTTCCCATACATAGAATATCCAATCAAATCTTCATCATTCATATCTTTGGCATAATAAGAATGTACATAATACACATATGTATTTTCTTTAAAAATATTTTGATTTTGATTACTTTCTAAAGCGTTCCAACCAATCTGAGGGATTTTTACACTTGTATCCTCCATATGACAAACATTCCCTTTTATAAAGCCAAAGCCTAGACAATATCCATTTTCTTCACTCGATTCAAACAAGGCCTGCATTCCCAAACAGATTCCTAATAAAGGAATATCTTTTTTCACTTGTTGTTCAATAAAATCATATAAACTCATCGAATGTAAGGTATTCATACAATCTTGAAAAGCTCCAACACCCGGTAAAATCAATTTATCACATTTGGATAAAACCGAAATATCTTTTGAAACAACACTCTCTAGGCCTAAATAATCACAAGCGTTTTTTACACTGTGTAAATTAGACATACCATAATCTATAATTCCAATCATTCTAACACCCCTTTTGAACTTGGGATCTTATCCGATTCTATTTTTACAGCTTGTTTTAAAGCACGACCAAACGCTTTAAATATAGCTTCTACTTTATGATGATCATTCTTCCCGTAGAAGACATTGATATGTAGTGTAACACCAGATGAAACGCTAAAAGCTCTAAAGAACTCTTCGACCATTTCACAAGACATCGTGCCTATATTTTCACGATTAAAGTCGCAATTGAAAACTAAATATGGACGTCCACTAATATCAAGTGTGACATTACACAATACTTCATCCATAGGCAAATTCATACTTCCATAACGAGCAATTCCTTTTTTATCGCCTAATGCTTCTAAAAATAGTTTTCCTAATAGTATACCGCAATCCTCAATGGTGTGATGGTCACATACTTCTAAATCACCATCAGCCTTAACTACTAAATCAAAATTAGAATGAAACGCAAACAATGTCAACATATGATCAAAAAAGCCAATTCCTGTATCAATTTCACTATTTCCATTTCCATCTAAATTTATCTTTTCATAGATTTTTGTTTCCTTTGTATCTCTATTCTTTTCAGCTATTCGCATATTCAAATCTCCTTAGAACATCTAACACCATTTCATTTTCTTCTTTTGTTCCAATCGTTATACGAAAACTTGCATCTTCATAATTTCGTATCGTGATATTCTTTTCTTTAAACATTGCAAGCAACAAATCTTTTTTTTCACTTCTTCCAAACAAGAAATTCGCATTTGATGGATATATTGTCAGTTTCTTAAATCTCTTTACTTCTTGATACATTTTTTCTCTTTCTGAAATAATTGCCGCAATAGTATCCTTATATTCATCTGTATGTTTCAATACAACACTTGCAATGGTTTGTGTCACACTACTTAGTGCATATGGTATAAATAAATCTCTTAATTTTTCAACTTGTTGTCCTAACATGAATCCACAACGAATTCCAGCCAATCCATAGGCCTTAGATAGAGTTCGACAAACAAAAACCATTGGATATGTTTTTAATAAACCAATTGCACTTTCTTTACCAAACTCCATATATGCTTCATCAAAGATAACAGGAATATCTTTAAAGGCTTCACTAATTTTTTTCATTTCACATAATGTGATCGCATGTCCTGTAGGATTATTTGGATTTGAAAATAAAATCATATCTACCTTTTTATCTTTTCCATTTGAAATAAACGCATCCACATCAAATGAACCATCTTGATTTGTTTCATATTTTTCAATCTTCGAATGATTCAACCCTACATAATAGTCATACATAGAAAAGTCTGGACTCAAAGTATAAAGTATTTTGTTTTCCTGCAAATAATATTGAATCAAAAAGCCTAACATTTGATCCGATCCATTTCCCGATAAGATCCAAGAAGATGGAACATTCATAATATCTGCATATAAACTATGTAATTCTTGACAAGTTGTATCTGGATAACGATTTAAGGATAGATTTGAAATCGCCTCTAAAATTTCTTGTTTAATAATTTCATCCACATTTTGACTTGCTTCATTCGCATTTAACAAAATGCCAGATTGTACATGTGTTTTATATCCCTGCATTACTTTTCCCTCACTTTTGCAGCATTGGCATGTGCCTGTAAATGCTCTTCACTCGCAATAGTCTCAATATATTTTGCGTAAGTTTCAATAGCTTGTTTTGAATAATATAAATAAGATGATTTTTTGATAAAACTATCTACAGATAATGCACTTGAAAATCGTGCTGTTCCACTAGTAGGCAAAACATGATTTGTTCCGCCAAAGTAGTCTCCAATACTTTCACATGTATAATATCCTAAGAACACACTACCTGCATTTTTTACTTCATTTAAATATTCCATTGGGGTTGAAATCATTAACTCTAAATGTTCCGGTGCAATCTCATTACTAATTGAAATACACTCTTCAATTGAATCACATACAATGGCCTTACCATAATTTTTTAAGGATTGTTCCACAATTTCTTTTTTAGGTAAAACAGCACTTTGTTTTAAAAGCTGTTCATTTACTTCACTTAATAGTTTTTTGCTTGTCGTCAAAAGAATGGCACTTGCCATAGGATCATGTTCAGC
This sequence comes from uncultured Holdemanella sp., assembly GCF_958348295.1. NCBI lineage: Bacteria > Bacillati > Bacillota > Erysipelotrichia > Erysipelotrichales > Erysipelotrichaceae > Holdemanella > uncultured Holdemanella sp. The sequence continues at coordinate 10,754 of NZ_CATVYQ010000039.1, read as the reverse complement.
TTGCGATAATAGATCTGCAGCCACATATTCTGCATTCGCATTTTCATCTGCTACAACTAAGATTTCACTTGGACCTGCAATCATATCAATATCAACTGTGCCATAAACTAATTTTTTAGCAGCTGCTACAAAAATATTTCCTGGACCCACAATCTTATCCACACGATCAATCGTTTCAGTTCCATAAGCTAAAGCTGCAATAGCTTGAGCTCCACCAATCTTATAAATCTTATCAACACCTGCAAGTTTGGCGGCATACGCAATATTAGGGTGAATCGTTCCTTCTTTGTCTGGTGGAGTCACCATCACTACATTTTTTACTCCGGCAATTTTTGCAGGAATTGCATTCATTAAAACGCTACTTGGATATTGGGCACGTCCTCCTGGCACATAGATTCCTACAGCTTCTAAAGGAAGGACTCTTTGTCCTAAATAGATTCCCATTTCTTTTTGAAGTAAATATCCATTTTGTTTTTGAAGTTTGTGAAAATCCTCAATATTTTGTTTTGCCAATTCCATCGCACGAATAAAATCTTTATCGCATTTCGAAATCTGCATATCCAGTTCTTCTTGCTTCACTTCCATTGAATCTAACAACACCTTATCAAATTGTTTTGTGTATTTTAAACATGCCTCATCTTTATTATTTTTAACATCCTGAATAATATTCGATACAGTCACTAATACGTCTGTACTTAAATCTTGTGTTCGAGACATCAAATATTCTTTTAGTGCATCCTTATCTTCTTTATAGATTTGCGTCAACATTTTCATTCACCTTCCTACTTAAATCTTCTATCACTTTCATAACTTCTGAATGTTTTAATTTGAAACTTGCTTTATTTACGATGACACGAGCACTGATATCACATACTGTATCTAATACAACTAAACCATTTTCTTTTAATGTTGTTCCTGTTTCCATAATATCAACAATTCCATCGCATAAGCCTAGAATAGGAGCTAATTCAACGGAACCATCAATCTTAATAATTTCTACATCCATACCTTTCGATAAAAAATATTTTTTCGCAACTTTTGGATATTTAGTTCCAATCTTAATATGTCCTACTTTTGAAAACAAATTATTTTCAGGTAAGCTTGCCACAATGAATTTACATTTTCCAATTTTTAAATCTAACAATTCATAATTATCATTCTCATTTTCTAGAATCGTGTCTTTACCAACAACTCCAATATCGGCAACACCATGATTGACATAGGTAATACAATCATTGGATTTAACCAGAAAGTATTGAATATCTTCGATTGAATCTTTAAAAACAAGTGCACGACCCTTATCTTTTAAGGCTTCAATTCCATATCCTAATTCTTCTAACATCGATACGGTCTGTTTTTCTAGTCGACCTTTCGTCAACGCAATAGATAAACTCATCATTCTACCTCCTTTACATAAATTGTTTCATCTAAGGAAGGCTCTAATATAACACTTCCTTCTTTTCGTAACGTATTGGCTTGTTTCATAGCTTCGATTTGTTTGGATTCAGGATAATAAATTATAAACTTCTTTTTAGGTTGTACATCGACATGATTAATGAGTGGATCTAACTTTACACTAAAGCCGCAAGCTGGTAAATCTCGGCCGAATTTCTTTAGCAAACAATCATATCTTCCACCACTTAAAATACTTGTTCCAACACCAGATACATAACCTTCAAATATGATTCCTGTATAATAATCAAGATGTGCCACTTTTCCTAAATCTATTGTTACATTTTCTGAATATCCTAATTCCTTTAAAGATTGAATACATTCCTTCATTGAATCTAAAACATTCTTTAATGAATCATCGAAGCAGTAAGCATAAGCTTCATCTAATATATTTACATCTCCACAAAGAAATGGAAGGTGCATGAAGAAATCCACAATTTTTTCACTTAAATATAAAGAATCCAAATAGACTTTTAAATCGACCATACTCTTTTTATCTATTAAATTTGCCAGAACGCTGATTTCATTTGTGCTTAATCGAACCACTTTACATGCAGCTTGGAAAAATTGAACATTTCCAATTTCTAAAGTATAGTTTTTGAAGTTTTTCATTACTTCTAAAGCACAACATAGAACTTGAACATCACTTTTTGAATCTAAACCAATCAATTCGATACCACAATCAGTTACTTCGCTTCTTTTCCCCGCAAACTTTTGACGCACTTTAAATACATTTGACGTATAGCGATATCGAAATGGAGGCTTTGAATCTTTAAACTTAGATGCACATACACGCGCAATTGGTACGGTCATGTCTGTTCTTAATGTTAAGATTTTTCCATTTTCATCAAAGAACTTATACATATCTGTAGTTTGAATATTTTTAAATGCATTTTCATAAGTCTCATAAAATTCAATTGTTGGTGTGATAATTTCTTCATATCCAAAAGACTCAAAAATTTGTTCTAAAATATTTTGTAGATATTTTTTCTTTTCACATTCTTGAAGAATTGTATCCTTCATCCCTTGTGGTAATTGTATTTGTTGCATAATGACCTCCTTATAAACAAAAAAACTTCCGCCCTAAGGACGAAAGTTATACTTACGTGGTTCCACCTTATTTTACTAAATAATAGCCTCATACCTGATAACGCCAGGAATACGTTAAAAACTACTGATTTTCATCTTTACAGCTCAAAGACGTGTTCAACCAGCCTTACTCTTTCTTTACACCAGCCAGAAAGTCTCTTGAAGCAGTACTGATTTACTATTTCTTTTCATTGCTTTGAAAAAAATATAGCCTTATTGAAAATAAATGTCAATAACAAATGTAAATATTTTACATTTTCTCCCATGAATAATAAGATCCACCAAACACAAACAAATGCTCAAAAGGAAGAATCGAACGAATTCTTTCATTCAATCCATTTGGATTCTTCGCATCATGTTCAATTGTTTTCACCAGACGATTTTTTCCTCCAACACTCTTATACATTTTCAATTGCCATCCATTATCTTCAACTTCTTTAGATTCTAAATCAAGATTAGATATTGCCTCTAATATGTTATATGCAGCCTCTTTAGATATACTTGATTGTTGTGTCTTTAATGGCTTTACACCTTCTTTTGTCATGATATATCGAGTCAAATACACTCGGCCACTTGCACTAATTGTTAAATTTTGAGCCACTTCTTCTGATACACTTGCATAATGCCATTTACTTATTAGACTGCGATTTAATTTTATGCATTGTAAAGAATCCGATTCTTTCAAAGATAAATATCGCAATAATAATTCTTTAAACAAGCCTGATTCTATAACACTTTTTAAAAAGTAAGGTACAAAACTTTCTTTTTCAAACACATATGTAATATATGTATAGATTTCTGTTTCATCTAAATCATGAATACTTTTATTTAATACAGAATCAATGTGCAACATATATTTTTCATCATTTTTACCCTCTACTTTTAAACAATGATACACATTTAAAATGATAGGATCATATTCATCTTTTACATGGTAACCCACATGTAAAAGATCCACACACGCATGAATGCTATCAATCATAGAATCACCTACTTTGTATTTAAAACTGCCCAGTTCGCATCAATAATATAATCTTGTTTAATATCAGACATGAATACTTTTTCTACTTGTTTATATACACCTTCATGGAACGGCATAAAATGCATTTTATCACTTTCTTTTTCATCCAACACCATTACATAATGAGGATTTTCTAATGTTTGAATATTCCAATAATATAAACCATTCACATTATCAGCATCTTCATATTGGGAAAGTACTAAAAGCTTATATAATTCCATAATACGATCATCAAATCCACTATCTGAAATTAAAATTTTTTCAATCCAATCTCGCTCATTATCAACAATACGTACTGTATAATCTGCATCTACATTCACATTATCTAAAGCTATCTTACTTGAGTCTACATCTTTTTCTTCGGTAAACTGAATCAAAAGTTTCTTTTCCATATCATGATATAAAACAGGATATGGAATATGAAACTTAGAATGACAATATTCACATTCTATGTCGAAAAGTGTTCCACTCAACACTTTTGTCTTAATATCCTTATCTAATTGTACGTTGATTGAAGTATAAATATTTGCATTAAATTCCTGATTACATTCAGGACATGCTAACTTTATTTTCTTTTCCATAATTTCTCCTATTTATTCGCTAAAACATTAGGAACAAGTTCCACAAAACAATCTTCATATTCTTTTTGAAGAGCAATTTTCAGTTCTCGATTGGCTACCTCAAGTTCCGTAAAAGACATTGTGTCAATTCGCGTTGTGAAGTAAATCGATATCCACATTTTCCTTCCTGTAGTCGTAATATCATAGAAAACAGGGTCATAGGGATAATCATCTAATATGGATGAAGAAATATTTTTTATTTTTGTGACTTCTTCTTCATCTGGACTTAAAAGCATTAAACTTCTAAAACTATCCCCTATCATTTGAATGGGTTCTTTCATCATACCTAATGCCAATACAATTGCCACTATCTGATCAAAATATGGTGATATAAAAGCGAATGGTGTATGCGTTAAAAACGAAGATAAGAAAAACGCAAGCGATACACCTACACTTGAAAATACATCTATTTTCCATCCATAAATTTCAACATCCACTGTAGGAGAGGTTACCTTCTTATTGATTTGCATAAGTATGAATAAAATTAATGCTGAAAAGCATGTTAAAATCGTTTCAAACATCGATACTTGCATATGATCAATTTCATTTCCTCCATTCAACATAATTTGAACGTTATTCATAATAAGAACCATCATAACCGCTATGAACATAAATCCTTTTAATAAAATCACTATACTTTCAAGTTGTGCATATCCAAAGGGATGCTTTTCCGTTACGGGTTTATAAAATAAAGGAATAATATAAATCGTTAATCCAATGACTACAAGTTCAGTTGAATCATAGACAGTATCTGCCAAAACTGATTGGGATTTAGAATAAACAGCCATAATCAATTCTGCAAGTGCAAATACAACACCGGACCAAAAAGAAATACGCATTACAATTTGTTCCTTTTTCTCTTTCATTCTCTCACCTAATTTCCTTGTCATTATACCACAAGAAAAAGGAACGCTTAATAAAACGTTCCTATTGTTGATTACGAATATAGTTCAATGCTCCACCTGCCATAAGAATATCTACATCTTCTTTACTGATAGGCGCACGCACTTTATATGTTTCTTTCTTTGTCACATTTTCAACAGTTAAATCAAATGAATCATAAAGTGAATCGACATTTTCAATTTTCAATTCATCCATTTCATCGATTTTGTCATAATCGGCTTTATCATCAAATACAAGCGGCAACAAACCAAAGTTAACTAAGTTAGCCAAATGAATACGGGCAAAAGATTTTGTTAAAACAGCTTTTATCCCTAAATACATTGGTGCAAGTGCAGCATGTTCTCTACTTGATCCTTGACCATAGTTTTCACCTGCCACAATAATACCTCCATTATTTTCTTTACATACTTCATCAAAATGAGGCTTATTGTTCTCAAATACGAATGTAGATAATTTTTCGATATTTGAACGATAAGGTAAAACCTTAGCTCCTGCTGGTGCAATATGATCTGTCGTGATATTATCTGGTAATTTGATGACAACTTTTTTATCAATAGTTTGATCCATCGGCATATTTGCGGGTAGTGGTTTAATATTTGGTCCGCGAACAATTTCTACATTTTCTGGAGTATTACTTGGGGCATAAATCAATGAATCATCAATATAGCTTTGTTCTTTTTCAAATTCATCAGCATATTCTAATGTTGTTGGATCTGTAATAACTCCTGTAATTGCACTTGCTGCAGCCACTTCCGGTGATACTAAATAAATTCCAGCACTTAATGTTCCACTTCGACCATAGAAATTACGGTTAAAAGTACGTAAACTTACGGCATCACTTTTTGGACTTTGTCCCATACCAATACAAGGTCCACATGTACATTCTAGAATTCTGGCTCCACAAGACACGAATGTTGAAAGTGCACCATTTTCAATCAATTTCATAAGTACCTGTCTAGATCCTGGTGAAACAACTAGACTTACATTGTGGGCAATTTTTTTACCTTTTAAAATAGCAGCTGCCTTCATTAAATCTTCATAGCCAGAATTTGTGCAAGAGCCAATCGCAACTTGATCTACTTTCATACCTGCAAGTTCAAATACATTTTTTACGGCATCTGGTGAATTTGGACATGCAGCTAATGGTACAAGTTCATCAAGATTAATTTTGACAGTTTCATCATAATGACAACCTTCATCTGCACTTAAAGGAATATAATCTTCTTCTCTTTGTTGGCGTTTCAAAAATTCATGAGTAACTTCATCACTTGGAAAAATGGATGTAGTAGCTCCTAGTTCAGCTCCCATATTTGTGATGGTTGCTCTTTGGTAAACACTCAAATTTTTAACACCATCGCCTGTATATTCAAAGACTTTACCAACTCCACCTTTTACACTTAATAATTCTAATAATTTTAAAATAATATCTTTACTAGAAACCCCATGAGCTAGAGTTCCTGTTAATTTTACTTCAACTACTTTAGGACATGTTAACCGATAGCCAATTCCAGCCATAGCTTTTGCAACATCCAATCCGCCGGCTCCAATCGCAATACATCCCATTGCGGATGATGTAGGTGTATGTGAATCGGATCCAATCAATGTTTTTCCAGGTTTTGCAAAACGTTCCAAATGGACTTGGTGACAAATTCCATTTCCAGGTTTTGAAAAATAAATACCATATTTACTGGCAACACTTTGAAGATATGCATGATCGTCTGCGTTCATAAATCCATTTTGAAGAGTATTATGATCGACATAGCTAACAGATAATTCTGTCTTTACTTGTTTCACTCCCATAGCCTCAAACTGCATATATGCCATAGTGCCTGTGGCATCCTGTGTTAACGTCTGATCCATCTTAATTTCAATGGGTTCTCCAGCTTCTAGCTTTCCTTTAATTAAATGTTTATCTAGAATCTTGTATGTTAAATTTTGCATTGACAATATCCTCCTAAAACGAATTATAACAAAAAATGTAACAAAATGAAAGTTTATGTTATAATATGTAACACATGGAAGGAGGTTTCAGAAAATGAAAACGCTAAAAGAAATCTATCAAGATAATGAAGAACATAATTTCATCGACTCTTCCTTATACTCTAGATACCGTGTTAAAGCTGGTCTTCGAAACGAAAATGGTACTGGAGTCAAAGTTGGTCTTACCAAAATATGTGATGTTATTGGATATAAAATTATTCATGAAAAGAAATACGACATCGATGGTCAATTAATATTTAGGGGTTATCCTATCAATTATTTAGTAAACAAACAACCATCAGATAAAATCTGTGGATTTGAAGAGACAGCCTATCTTTTAATTTTTGGCACTTTACCAAATGCAGAACAGTTAAAAGAATTTAAAGATTATTTACTAAACTTTAAAATGGGCCCTGTTGATTTACAGTATGAAACACCAAACATACTAAATGCACTTCAGATTGAGGTTTTAAAGCTATATGCAAAAGATCCAAGCGCAGATACAGATGATCTAGAAGAAAGAATGATGAAAGGTTTAAATATTCTTGCGAGTATTCCGCTTTTCACTTTTTCATATGCACGAAACAAAGTATTTAAGTCATATCCTTATCCAGATAGAAGCTTAGCTGAAAATATTTTATGCATGGCTAGAGGAAATGATCAATATACATTTGAAGAAGCTAAGATCATGGATACTTTATTAATGGTTCATGCCGATCATGGTGGAGGTAATAACTCTACTTTTGCCAATGTTGTTATTTCAAGTACAGGTACAGATATTTACTCTTGTATTTCGGCTGCCATTGGTTCATTAAAAGGACCTAAACATGGTGGTGCAAATTGTAAGGTAACGAACATGTTTAATGCGATATTCCATGAAGTTGGTTTTACTACAGATAAAACGACTCTAAAAAAAATTGCAAATCGTTTATTAGATAAAGACTTTTTTGATCATAGCGGATTAATATATGGAATTGGTCATGCAATTTACACAAAGAGTGATCCACGTGCCCTATTAATTCAAAAACAATGTAAGATATTGGCAAAATATAAAGGACAAGAAGAAATTTATAACTGTATTCATACATTTGAAAAAGTAGCTATAGAAGTTATGAAAGAAAGAAAAGGCATTGAAATATGTGCTAATGTAGATTATTATTCTGGCTACGTTTATTCTTTATTAGGTATTGGAAATGAATTGTTTACGCCATTATTTGCAATTAGTCGTACAGCTGGATGGGTTAGCCATCATTTAGAAAATCGTCAATCAAATCGAAAATTAATACGCCCTGCCAATGTATATGTAGGAGAAATGGAGGAAATCAAATGACTACAATAACAGTTTTTAAAGGAGATGGTATTGGTCCTGAAATTACGGATGCCGTCATAAAAGTATTAAATGCTGCAAACGCAGATTTAGAATATGAAATTTTTAATGTCGGAGCTAAAGTTTATGAGGAAACGGGAGAATATATTCCAGAAAAAGCTTTTGCCTCTTACGAAAAAAATAAGATTTTATTAAAATCTCCTATCACAACTCCAGTAGGAAAAGGCTTTCGTTCTTTAAATGTAACACTAAGAAACAAATATGATTTATGGGCTAATATTCGTCCAGCTAAATCAAATCCATGTATTGCTACTAGATTTGACAATGTCGATATCGTGACATTTAGAGAAAATACAGAAGATCTATATGTTGGTAAAGAAGAGCAGATTGATGAAAATACTGTTTATGCCTATAAAATTATCACAAAAAAAGCAAGTACAAGAATTATTAGGGCTGCTTTTGAATATTGTATAAAAAATAATCGTAAAAAATTAACTTGTGTACACAAGGCTAATATTTTGAAAATGAGTGATGGTTTATTTTTACACATTTTTGAAGATATTGCCAAAGAGTATCCTCAAATTGAAGCCAATTCATTAATAGTTGATAACACTTGTATGCAACTTGTTATGCATCCAGAAAAATTTGATGTAATGGTTATGCCAAATCTTTATGGAGATATTGTTTCTGATTTAACCAGTGGATTGATTGGTGGTTTAGGTTTACTTCCAAGTTGCAACAAAGGCGATGAGTATGCGATGTATGAAGCGGTTCATGGTAGTGCTCCAGATATTGCTGGAAAACATATTGCAAATCCAAGTGCTTTATTATTATCAGCTTGTATGATGTTAGATGATCTTCATCAGGAAAGTGTTTCAACAAAAATTCGAAATGCTTTAAATAAAACATTTGAAGAAAAGAAGGTATTAACTTTTGATCTTGGTGGAATCGCTACTACAGATGCATTTACAGATGAGATTATTAAAAATTTATAAAATAAAAGACGAAGTTTTTATTCTTCGTCTTCATCTTCGTCAGCCATTAAAGGTTGACGATTTTTTAATGTTAAAATATATGTTCCATCTTTTGGATATGCACTCTTGTCTTTTTGATCACTCAAGATTTCCAATTCACATGGATATCCTTCATTTTCAAGAATTTGTAAAAGATTATCCTTACCAATTTTTTTAGTAATAGTACGACCGCACGCACAATTACCATATTGATCAAGGCATTGTTTAATCCATACAGGAATTTTTGAAGCTGCCATTGTATCCTCCTTGATTAAAAGTATTCGCAAAATATATCATATGCAAAACACCTTTAAAAATCAAGTAGAATCCATCTTATCCTTCTAAAACCGCAATAATATTTGGATAATAAGTAAAACGATCATCTACAAACTGTAAAGCTTGATTAGCAATTTGTTTTGCCTTATCCTTATCTACACCTTCATAGATAGAAGCATAACGATAATAAATATAATCTTTGATTTGGTTTTCTCTTAAGATATAACCATAATCAGCATCTCCTAATCCATAATCACCATGCAAAATGTATAAATCAGCAACATCCATCATAATTCGATTTCTATAAGTATCATGTAGATCTTCTAATTGCGATAATACAGCATATATAAAGTGTTCATAATAATCAACATCTTCATATTTCCATGTTTTTAATACGCTATAAGCAAGATTCATGAATTCTTCTACAAATTTTTCTACATCAATTCCAATTTCTTCATCTAATTTTTTTGAATCATGAATATCTTTATGTTGTGCAATCATCAATACTTTACGCATTGTATCAAATTGAGCCTTATATTCATCTCCATCTGCCACAACATCTGTAAATGTATAATTCAACGCACGGTTAACATCAGCTTGTAAATCTTCCGCTTTTTGAGGTTTAATATCTGCTGTTTCAAATACTTTTGATACAAGTACTTCAACTAAACCTTCATCATATCCATCTTCTTCAAAATTAAATTTACCTGTTAATTGATATTTATTAATCAAATCCTTAGAAACTGATTTTACATCTGGATTTAAAATTAATTGTTGAATAATTGAATCACGTGTTACATCCATTGACATAGCTTTTGCTAAATCAAGACATGTATCTAATGATAATTTAGCATATTGTTCTTCTTTAGTCATTTTTTTAGTAGTTACCTTTTTAGTAGTTGCTTTCTTAGTTGTAGTTTTCTTTGCAGGAGCTTTCTTTTCTTCTACAGGTTTAGCTTTTGCCTTTTTAGCTGGAGTTTTCTTTGCTGTAGTTGCTTTTTTTGCAGGAGCCTTTTTTTCTTCTACAGGTTTAGCTTCTGCCTTTTTAGTTGGAGCTTTCTTTGCTGCAGTTG
>NZ_CATVYQ010000038.1:0-22993 GCF_958348295.1 uncultured Holdemanella sp. | reverse complement strand
TATCAATTTCTTCTTTTATCAAACTTCCTACACTTGAAAAGTGCGAACATAAAAATAATTTCATCAATATTCTCCTTTATAAACTCCGATTTATCAATTAAGCTTTACAACGCAAGATTTCTGTGACATTTTGCCACGCATTCTTACTCTTTTGTTCTGTACAACCCTTATAAGCACCTAAATATGGTGTAAAACCAAGTCTTGAATATAATTTGATCGCACCATAACTTTGCGATTGAGTTGCCAAATATAGTGGATACTTACCTGGAATCAAGTCATACATCATACAAAGTTTTGTCAACATAGCCTGCGCAATCTTTTTATGTTGAGTCGATAAACTTACCGCTACATAATGAACGCGAAGTCTACTTTCTTCAAAGTCATTGCCATACCAAAGTCCTGCACTACCAACTAATTCATTATTTTCATTTGCGACAAATAAAAAATGTTTAGAAAAGAAATCCCTATCTCTAGTAAGCATACTATCCCATTTCTTTCTTGCCTCATCTATATTTTCAAATAAACAAACCTGGGTTTGTAGCTTGCACCAAGCTTCTTTTAATGATTCATCAAATTCAACATAATGAAATTCTGGATTTAATTCTATTTCTTTACGGATGGTCTTGCGTGCCATGACCATCAATACTTTTTCATAAGGTATACTTGTATCTAATACTGTCATAAAACTCTCCATTTCTTTTAAAATTAGTATATCATAATCTTCCTACTTCAAATGATATAACAATTTCTTTTTAAATGTTATATCATTTACTTGACTTCTCTTTTTTTACGTTCTAGAATGAAACCGTAAAAGAGAGGTAATCAATTATGAACAAAACACAACTCGCAAATTATTTTGACCACACATTTTTAAAACCTTATGCAACTGAAACAGATCTTACTAAATTATGTAACGAAGCCAAAGAAATCGGAGCCGCTATGGTTGCAATCAATACAACTTGGACTAAATTCTGTAAAGAACAATTAAAAGGAACAAGCGTACATGTAGGAGCTGCCATTAGCTTTCCTTTAGGACAAGCCGGCCTAGCATCCAAAATTGCCGAAACAAAGATTGCGATTGAAGATGGAGCTGACGAAATCGATTATGTCATTGATATAGGACAAGCTAAAATGCACCACTGGGACTACATTAAAGAAGAAATGGAAAGTATTGTTTCTATTTGTAGAGAACACAACGTCATTTCTAAAGTCATCTTTGAAAATTGTTATTTAGAAAAAGATGAAATCAAACAAGTTGCTTTAATTGCCAAAGAAGTAAAACCAGACTTCATTAAAACAAGCACAGGCTTTGGAACTGGTGGAGCCACTTTAGAAGATGTAAAATTAATGGTTGAAACTGTCGAAGGACAAGTAAAAGTCAAAGCGGCCGGAGGCATTCGTGATTGGGCAACATGTAAAGCCATGATTGATGCAGGTGCACAAAGAATTGGAACAAGCTCATCACTAAAAATCTTAGAAGAATTTGAAGCCGAGGAAAAATAACATGAAACCATTTTTATTAGAACCCATTCCTGATTATACAATTTGGGGAATCAACCACATCTCTAAAGCTAGAGGCATCGATGAAGACTATGGGACTTGGTGGGAAGTCAGTGCCCACCCCTATTGTTCAAACAAAATTGTTGGAACGGATAAAACATTAATGGAAATGATTCAAGAAAATCCGGATGAAGTATTAGGTAAAGGATATACGCTTCATGAAACATTACGCCTTGCTTATCTAGATACAAAGGATGCTTTAAGCATTCAAGTTCATCCTGAAGATGATTATGCCCTAGAACACTCCAATGATTACGGAAAATATGAAAGCTGGTATATTCTAGATGCCAAACCAGGCGCTACTCTAGTTGCTGGAACCACAATCAATGATGCAGATGAAATCAAAAATGCTTTAATGAACAACTATATTGAAAAATATCTAAATAAAGTTGAAGTGCATAAAGGAGACTACATTATTATTCCTAGTGGTATGCTTCATGCCTTAGGAAAAGACATTTTAGCTTTAGAAGTAGGTACAAACTCAAACACAACCTATCGTTTCTATGACTACAACCGTAAAGGAAAAGATGGAAAAACACGTCCTTTACATGTAAAAGAATCTTTTGATGTCACAAATTTCAATTTAAAACCTACTTTTGTCCCACAAAAACATGAAACACACCGAATTGGAGATTGTCCTAATTTTACTGTAGATGAAGTTTATGCTGATTCTGATATTACATTAACATGTGATGAACATTACATGATTCTATCCAATATTGATGCAGATTGTACAATCGTATGGAATAGTGAAGAAATTGTATTACCACAATACGACAGCATGTTTGTTCCTTTTTCTTCCAAAAAAATCACAATCAAACAAGGAGCACACCTATTAGTGTCAAATCCTAGAAAGGACTAATTATGAAGACAATTTTAGTTACCGGAGCCAATGGCTATATCGCAAGCTTAGTAAGAGCGTATCAAAAAGATAACTTTAACTGGATCTGCATGACAAGAAAGGATGCAGACCTTACAAATCCTGAAGACGTAAAAAGATTTGTAGCTTCTCAAGATTTTGACATTTGTTTTCACACAGCCGCCAATGCAACTACAGCCTTCTGCAATGAACATCCAGATTTAGTTCATAAAATCAATGTAGAAAGTACCCAAGCTATCATTGATTGTTGTAAAGAAAAAGGTGCTAAATTGATTTTCTGTTCAACCGAACAAGCCTTCAATGGAAAAGAAAATCACGGTCCTTTTAAAGAAGACGAACCATTAAGTGCTGTGACTGTATATGGACAAAATAAAATCGAATGTGAAGAATTGATTCAAAAACAATTGGATGATGCGATCATCTTACGCTTTACATGGATGATGGGACTAAGCTATCCAGGCATCAAGGCAAGTCCAAGTATCATTAAAAATGTCATGAATGCGCTAATCAGCCATACTCCAACATTATTTACTGTGAATGAAAAACGTGGTATGACATATGCCAAGCATTTGGCTACACAATTTGATAAAATCACAGAACTTGAACCAGGCATTTATCATGTGGCATCCAAAAACACTATGACCACATATGAATCCGCAAAATTTGTGGCTAAAGCTTTAGGCGCAAGTGATGAACTCATTGAAGAAATCATTTTACCAAACAACGAACGCTACCAAGATCGATTCAGAGATTATCGTTTAGATAGTGAAAAACTAGAAAGTCTTGGAATTCATTTTGCGACATTTGAAGAAGACGTAAATGAAATACTAATGGATTTTGGATGGAAGAAAAGTTAAAATAGTTTATAGGAGGCTATTTATGACTTTACTTGAGGAAAACGTTAAAAAATATTACCAAAGCGGATACAACTGTTCAGAAACACTACTTCATGCCTGCAATGAAACCTATCAATTAGACATTTCAGAAGAAGACATGAAAATGATGGCCGGATTTGGTGGCGGCATGTTTATAGGAAGTACATGCGGCGCATTAGTCGGATCGATTGCGGCCCTATCGAAAATGGTTTGTAAGACAAAAGCACATGAAATGTTACCAGAATTAAGACCGTTAATTCAAAAACATACACGTAACTTCAAAGAACTATTGGGCAATTTAGATTGTGCCCACATTAAACCTGTACATCATAGTACAGATCCAAACATCAAATGTATGAACACTTGTTTATTAGCGGCAAAAGCTCTAGAAAAAACAATTGAGGAAGAACACCTATTATAGTATTCTTCCTCTTTTCTTATATTCGTAATAACCTGTCTACGCGATGAATCAAATCTTGTTGAATACTAAAATCAACCTCTATACCATCCTCTTTATATTCCTGTCTATGCACCTTGCCATTGGTATGAATATAATCAAGTACACTTACCTTCTCATAAGGAATCACGACATGTAAAGTTTCCATATGAAATAATTCTTTTTCAATTTCTTGTTTTAAAAATTCAATACTCGACTTTTCCTTGGCACAAATATAAATACGATCCTCTACACGTTTTGGATATTCAATATTTGTCTGATCACACTTATTAAAGACATACAAGTAGGGAACTTTCTCACAACCAATTTCCTTTAATGTTTCCTCACAAACCTGAAGTTTACTATCCTTATGTTCATCTGAAATATCTCCGACTTTTAAAATCAAATCCGAAACCACAGCTTCTTCAAGTGTAGAATGAAAGGATTGTACTAAACTGTGTGGTAAATCACTAATAAATCCAACTGTATCACTTAAAGTAAATACATTATGATTCTCTGTTTCAATTTGACGTGTTGAAGTTGTCAAAGTCGCAAACAACATATCTTTTTCAAATACCGACTTTTCTTCATTCACAAATCCATTCATAATACTTGATTTGCCTGCATTGGTATAACCTGTTAGTGCTACACTTTTAACCATACCTTTTTTACGCTGATTACGCTGTACACTTCTTTGCGTATGGATCTTATCCAATTCTTTTTCAACAAAATGAATCTTACTCTCAATTCTTCGCGCATCCAGTTCGATTTTCTTTTCTCCCATTCCCTTATTTTTTGAACCACCACGCTGTCTATCCATATGTTTATAGCTTCCTTGAAGTCTTGGCAATAAATATTTAAGTCTTGCGCATTCAACTTGAAGCATACTCTCTTTTGTCTTAGCACGAGATGCAAAGATTTCTAAAATCAAAGCACTCTTATCCATGACTTCACAATCAAAAAAGTCCGATAGATTTCTTTGTACAGAAGGTGAAATAGCCTCTAATACAAGAACCATACTACATTCTTGATCTTCAAGAATGCGTTTGACCTCTTCAATCTTACCAGGATTCATATAATATTTTTTATGAGGATGCTCCAGATTCTGCGATACACTCATACAAATCTCAATATCACAGGCAAGAGCTAATTCTTTCATTTCCTCCATTCTCTCTTCAAAAGAATGGCTTGTGTATGTTTGTACACCAATCAATATTGCTTTTTCCATAAATGTATTTTATCATACGATGCTAAAATGTTATAATATTTCATGAGGTGAATTTACATGAAAATTGCTTATTTAATGCACTATATGAAAAATAATTTTGAAGAAATAACAGAAAATATAGATATATTGATCAATCAAGGAGACGATGTTTATATCATGGTAAACGATGATGATCTACGTGATGATTTGATTCTATCCTATTGTGATACGCCAAACCTTCATGTTGCTCATCACCAACAAACTGCCCTTCCAGCCGATATGTCACTACCTAGAGGCTTTATTGTATTGATGAAAGATGCTTTGGAATATGAAAAAGAAGACGGTTCCTTTACTTATGATCGTTTCATCATAATGACAGATGGTATGATCCCTACAAAATCAAAAGCACAACTTGTAGAATATTTAGAAGCACATGAAGACGAAGATATCTATTATGAAGTGGATAATTCAGAGGATAATGAAGAAGTAAAGAAAAGATTTGAAAACTATGCCTTCTTCACAAACTCTTATGATTTCCAAAAATCAAAAGCCATTCGTGCCATGAATAAAATGACATCCAGTCTTGTTCATTCCTTTAAAAAACGTGAAATTGAAGACACAATCTATGTCAGCTATCCTTGGTTTGTACTAACGCATGAAAGCGCAAAAGCCTTGGCAGACAATTTAGCCTATTGTTCAAATACATTTAAGATGTGTTTATATCCAGAAGAAATGGCTATCGCAACAATGTTGCATAAATTTTCAGATGTAGATCATCACAATGAAAACATATGGGCCGTTGGAAAAGATGGTGAATACAAACTTCAAGAACCAATGGAAAATGTAGAATTGGGCGCAATCAAAGAGTCTACTTATTTTGCAGCTCTAGCTCATAGCGAAGATAATCTTCAAGTTTATGAAGACTATTTTGATGCATACACATGCGAATCATAATCGTTTCGGATAACCATGGCAATCCGGATATCCTAAAAATTCTTTATCACATCTATTCTTCACTCTATAAAGATAATGTGAAATTCATTCATTTAGGAGATTCTCAAGCAACAAACATTAATGATTTAAATAACTTTATATGTGTCAAAGGAAACAATGATACATTAGATTTACCCATACGCCAAAGATTAACTATTTTAGGCAAACGCATCCATTTCTCACATGGAGATGAAGGTTTGGATGAAATAAAAAAAGATATCGATCAACATCATCCCGATATCTATCTTTATGGACATACACATTTAGTCAAAGAGCAAATCTACAATAATTGTCTAATTCTAAATCCAGGCTCAATCACTTTACCTAGAGATGATTGGCATGGATCTTATATCATTCTAACAATTGATAAGAAAGTCGCATATAAACTCGTTCGAATCAATGTAGAAACTTTCTTAAATCAATATCAATGCTTCATTGGATAAGGCAGCCAAATCATTGGCTGCCTGTTTTCTTTAATTTATTTAATAAATTGTTTTGCGAAATTCCATGTATCTCTACACATATCATCTAAATTCTTTTCAGCTACCCAGCCAAGCTGAACCTTTGCTCTTGTAGGATCTGCGAAACATGTCGCAATATCACTAGGACGTCTAGGCTTGATCACATAAGGAATCTTGATTCCATTCACTCTTTCAAAGGCATGTACAATATCTAATACACTATAGCCTTTTCCAGTTCCCAAGTTACAAATATGAACACCCGGCGTATTGTATTTTTCAATCGCTAGTACATGTCCTTTAGCCAAGTCAACCACATGAATATAGTCACGAACACCCGTTCCATCTGGCGTATCATAATCATTGCCAAATGCACCAAGTTCACAAAGCTCACCAGTCGCAACCTTCATAATATATGGCATCAAGTTATTTGGAATTCCCTTTGGATTTTCTCCAATCAAACCCGACTCATGCGCTCCAATTGGATTGAAATAACGAAGTAACGTTACACTCATTTCAGGATTGGCAAACTGCACATCTGTTAAAATTCTTTCCATCATCGCTTTTGTTGAACCATATGGATTTGTCGTAACACCTAGCTTGCAGTCTTCTGTTAATGGAACGACTTCTGAATCTCCATAAACAGTCGCACTTGAACTAAATACAATACTTGGCACATGATATTTCTTCATCATCTTGGCAACAATTAAAGTTGTCATCAAGTTATTTGTATAATATTCAATTGGCTTTTGAACACTTTCACCAACTGCCTTAAATGCGCAACAATGAATCACCGCATCCAATTTATTTTCCTTAAATACAGCTTCCGTCTTTTCTTCATCTAACACATTAAATTCATAAAACTTAACATGCTTACCTGTAATTTTATAGATTGAATCCAACACATCAGGTTTTGAATTGGAGAAATCATCGATTACGACAACATCATGACCACTCTCTAATAATTCAACACAAATATGACTACCAATATATCCGGTTCCACCCGTTACTAAAATATTCATTAGTCAATAACCTTGTAGCCACCTAATTTTCTTACTTTTAAGATATGGCAACTTCCCTTTCCAAATACTTTTTCAATTTCTTCTTTATATGTTTCTACATAGCTATTTTCAACAAAGGCCTGAATCGTTCCGGCAAAACCTCCACCATGAACACGACATACGCCATGATCTTTTAAAATCATTTCAGACATAGCTAAGCCTAAAGATACAGCCTGATTCTTATAGTCAAAGTCTGCATATACATTTTGAAGGAATTTATAACTTGAATTTCCAGATTCTTGAATCAATGTCTTGAAGCCTTCAAAATCATCCTTGTTCAATCTTTCTACGATTGTATTAACACGTCTATTTTCGCTGAAGAAATGGATGGCTCTTAAGATGGCGCGATCATTATTTAAAGCCGTTCTTAAGTTTGCGGTATTTGCATAGAACTCATTTTCATCCACTTCACGAAGAACTTCCTTACCAAAATAGTGAGCTACCTCTTTCATTTCTTGTGGTACTGCACCATAGGCATCTGTTAAATCGGCATGACTTCCCTTTGTATCTACAATGCATAAACTGTGATCATATTTTGAGAAATCAACATTCACACTATTTACAATTGGATTTGAAGTATCTTTAAAATCAATTGAAATAAGTCCACCAACAGCACATGCACATTGATCCATCAATCCACATGGTTTTCCAAAGTATACGTTTTCTGCATATTGACCCACTTTGGCAATCGTTACCATATCGATCTTCATATCATTGTATAATCCATCAATAATTGTACCAATAATAGATTCAAATGCTGCAGAACTTGATAGTCCAGCTCCCATTAATACATCACTCGTGATAAAAGCTTTAAATCCACCTACGTTATAGCCTAATTCTTTTAATTTATAGACAACACCACGAATCAAGGCTTCACTTGTTCCTAATTCATCTTCTTTTCTGTCTAAATCATTTAAATCAATTGGTTTGATGTCAAAGTCATCAGAGATCACTTTAATGACATGATCTTGTTTAGATACAATTCCAATCGCATCTAAATTGATAGATCCTGCAAGTACACAACCATGTTGGTGGTCTGTATGATTTCCTGAGATTTCACTTCTTCCAGCCGCACTATAAATGCTCACTTCATCATCTCCAAATAAAGTTTGGTATTTATCTAATGCAGCTGCATAACGTTCTTTTTGGTATTGTAATAAACTTGGATCTGCATATAGATCTTCGATTAATGCATCATATTTTCCTGATAATACTTGTTCTTTAATTTTTGTTGTTTTCATCTTCTTACCTCAAATGTATATATTGTTTCTTCTTCAAATACTTGTCCTGCTTTTAATAATACTTTTGGATTCTCTTCTTTATGAATCGAATCGGCGATATAACTTGTTTCAATACACAATCCATCTTGTGGATGCATGATCTTTCCATATTTATCTGTCTGTCCATCTAAATAGTTGGCACTATAGATTTGTGCCGTTGGATACGTAGTCGATACTTTTAATTCAATACCACTTTGTGGACTATATAAACATACTTGATTTTCGTTTGTATCAAATACATATGGATGATCATAACCTCTTGCGATAATTAACTGTTCATCCTCTAAATGAATAGAATCTCCAATTCTTTTTTCTGTATTAAAATCAAATGCAGTCTCTTTCACATCTTTTAATTCACCTGTATACAATCCATCTGGATCCACGCAGCCAAATTTAGATGCTGAAATTCGTAGTGTATGATCATCAATATTCGATGCATATCCATTTAAATTGAAATAGCCATGGTTTGTGATATTGATCAACGTATCTTTGTCGCTAACGCCACTATATTGAATGTGTAAACTAGATTCATCTAGCCAATAGATCGCATAAAAATCTAAAGTCCCAGGATAGCCTTCTTCTCCATCCTTTGATACGTAGTGGAATTTAATGCCATCTTCAATTAAAGAATAATCAAATACTTTATAAGAGAATCCTTCAATACCTCCATGTAGTGAGTTTGGTCCATTATTAATAGGTACATGATATTCTGTATCATTTATTGTGAATGTTCCTTTTTCAATACGATTACATACTCGTCCTACTAAGGCATTTAAATAAGTTCCATCTCGTTTTTGATAGTCACTTACATTTTCAAATCCTAAAATACAATCACAGTCTTGATTATTTTTGTCTTTCGTTACAATCTTTAAAAGAGTACAACCAAAGTTTGTAACTTCTACAGTTAAATGTGAATTGGAAATCGATAATACTTCAATTCCATTCTCTAATCTTTCTTTTACCTCTACCATAATGTCTTCACAAATCGGCTAAAGCCGTCCATCCCTTCATCATCCATTTTATATACACCCGCATTCTCTAATACAGATACGAATTTCTTTGTGACTTCCATCTCCATGAATGTATCCACATTTGTATAAGAACATGTCTTTAAGTATTCATACCAATCTTTATGTTTTTCAAGTTCTGGATAAGCATCAAAATCTGCTTTTCCAGATAAACATAATTTAATTTGTTCTAACTCTGTTTTTAATCGTGCTGGCAAAATAGCCAATCCCATAACCTCGATCAAACCAATATTTTCTTTTTTAATATGGTGATGCTCGGCATGTGGATGGAAGATACCTAATGGATATTCTTCTGTAGTACGATTATTTCGTAAAACTACATCCATTTGATATTTGCCATCTTTCTTTCTAACAATTGGTGTGACTGTATTATGACGAACGCCATCTTCATTTGCGATGATATCTAAGCTTTCATCATTATATGTACACCATGTTTCAAAGATTTTAGCAGCTAGATCCAGTACGTTTTCTTTAGAACTTGATGTTAATCGAAGTGTAGATAATGGCCAGTAAAGCATATCCACTTGTACATCCTTATATGTATAGCTCTTAACAACTTTTGCGTCTTCCATTGGGAAATGGTGTCTTCCACCTTGATAGTGATCATGACTTAAAATCGATCCACCAACGATAGGAAGATCTGCATTGCTTCCAATCATATAGTGTGGGAATTTATCAATAAATGCGAATAAATGTTCAAATGTAGTACGATCCATCTTCATTGGTGTATGTTCATTATTAAATACAATACAGTGTTCGTTATAGTATACATATGGTGAATATTGTAAATTGTATGTATGTCCATTTAAATCTAATGGAATAATACGATGTGTTTGTCTAGCTGGATGATTTAAGTTTCCGGCAAAACCAACGTTTTCTTTACATAATAAACATGCAGGATATGAAGTACTTACGGCATTTTTTGCCTTAGCAATTTCCTTTGGATCCTTTTCTGGTTTTGACAAGTTAATCGTAATTTGAATATCGCCATATTTACAGAAATGTGCAAAACTGATATTTTTGTCAATTCTTGATTTACGGATATAGTTTGAATCCATACTTAACTTATAGAAATAATCTGTTGCATCTTTAGGATTCAAAGAATATAGACTCTTAAAAGTATTCACGACTTCACTAGGTCTAGGCATTACACAATTCATAATGCGCGTATCTAGTAAATCTTTTTCAGTTACAGTATCCTGAATCATGCTTTTTTCAACTGCATAATCTAACATAAAAACTAGAATCTCATAGATAGAACAGTCTTCTACTTCTTCTCTTTTAAATTCATGGATGCCAAATAGGTCAATCAATAAATTTGCAGCATAATCATAATCGTACTCTTCAATCATTCCATTCTTTAAAGCATACTCTAATAACTGGTTAATTTTTTTGTTCATTTTCCATTCCTTTTATTTAGTCAAAAAAGCCATTCTGGTATGAATGGCTCTTATTTAAAATTCTCAAAAGAATCAATCACTTGTGTAACTCCAGGAAGCTTTTCGTATTCTTCTTTTTTATTGGCAGAATCCACAACGACAATATTATGACATCCTGCTTTATAAGCATTTGAAATTCCACTAATGCTGTCTTCAATAATTAAACAATCTTCAATATCCACTCCAATATTATGGGAAGCCTTTTTAAACATTGCGACTTTATTTTCATACGTTCCATCATCATAGACAATCATAGATGGCTCAATCCATTTGTCTAGATGAAATGATTCGACAAAGAAATCAATGTTAGGCTTGATGGATGCGGATGCGATTGTGAATGGAATATTCGATTCTTTTAAATAATCAAAATACTCTTCAGCTCCTTTTACTAAATGAAATGTTGCCTGATCTTCTTTACAAAATTGGCGATAATATTCTTCTTTTAACTGTGAATACTTTTCCATTTCGGATGGATCACACGTTCCACCAAACATATATTCAACAACCTTATTATTAGGTACACCATTGATGTGTTCATGTAGTTCTTCCTCATCAATTCCATGATGACGAATATCTTGTGATATTTTTGACCATGCCATAATATGTTTTGGATTGTCAAAAAATAATGTTCCATTAAAATCAAATATAACGCCTTTGTACATTACGAAACCACCCTAACCTTAAAATCATTTACATGCATTAAAAAGTAATCAACCTCATATAACTTCAGTGTAAGCTTTTTTTATAAAATGTCAACATTTTCAAACATATATTTATTATTTTCAAACATTTATGTTAGATTTAAGTAATATATGATTTTATTTTGTTTGTTTTTGTTTGTTTTATGTTGACTAAATATATTTGAAATAGTATCTTTTAACATAGAAGAGGATATCAATATGTTAAAAAAAGAACGTTTAGTTAAAATAGCACAGAAAGTAAATCAAAATGGAATCATAACAATCCAAGAAATCATGGGCGAATTAGGCGTATCCGATATGACTGCACGAAGAGATTTGGATGAATTAGAAAAATCCGGAAAATTGTTAAGAGTTCATGGAGGTGCACAAAGCCTTTCTTTTTCAATGGACCACGAATTGAGTCACATTGAAAAATCATCGGTGCAAATTGAAGAAAAAAAGAGAATTGCGCATAAAGCCGCAACTCTCATTTCAGAAGGCGAATCCATTTTTTTAGGTCCAGGAACAACCATTCAGTTTTTAGCTGAACAATTGACCGGCAGAAACATTCGTGTCATCACAAACAGTCTTGCCGTATTTAATATATTAGTGAATCATGCTCCTACAGAAGTTATACTTACTGGCGGTGATTACAGAGATAACACAAATACGTTTGTGGGTCCTATCACAAACCTAGTATTGGGTAAATTAAAATATAATAAAGCCTTTATCAGTTGTAATGGAATCTATAATTCTTCCATCACAACTTATTCTTTAGAAGAAGGCGAGTCTCAACAAATCGCATTAGATAATTCTAAAAATAAATATTTATTGGCTGACAACAAAAAATTCAATCGTGCTGACTTCTATATTTATTACGATTTATTTAATTTTGACACATTGATCACAGACAGTTCAATTGATGAAGAAGTATTAGCACACTATAAACAATATGTACAGATTCAAACGGTTTAAAAAAGGGAGGCAAGTTATTTTGCCTCCTTATTCATCATCATCCACACGTCTAAACAATATTTTCTTTTGTTTTGACGTATGTTGTTCTAATGTGTTCCAATCTGTATCTAATTCTTCTTCGCTTTCAGAAGTATCATAGAAATTTTTACTTCTTTCATTAGCACGAATCTCTTTTACTCTTAATTTTGATTTTAATTCACGAGCTCTCTTCTTTGATTTTCTAAGCATTCTTCCATACATACAGAATACAATAAATGAAATTAAGAATAGACCTGCACATAATGCGATTCCTGCCAAATAGCCTTGGAAATACACTTGTAATAGTCCTGTCACAACACAACATGCCATACAAATAAATACTAAAAACATTGTTGAGCGACATGAACTTGAATATTTCTTAAAGAAGCTGAATTTTTCTGAGTCATTATCAATTTCTTTACGATATTCTCCATCTTCTTCCTCGTTTCTAAAAGTAAACCAACCCGCATCACTTTTCTTTTTACCGTCTGATTTAGAAACCAATTTCCATCCGTCAGCTTCCCATTGACGCCATTGGTCTGCATCTGGTTCATCCACAAAATAGTTCATTGAATAATAATATGTTTTGGGTTGACCCTTTCTAAAGAAATATTTTTTTCCTTCATGACGCACAAAGTGATAACCTTCACTGGATTTATCTTGAAGATATTGTTCTATTTTTGGATATTCCGCATATAAGAATTTCTTTCTTTCCTCATAAAGATTATCATCTTCAGTATCTTCTTCGTCATCATTGTCATATACATCTTCACTTGTTAAAACAGGCTGAGAATCTTCGTCTTTTTCTTCAACAATTTCTGATGACTTTTCTACTTTTTCAACAGACTTTGTATTAAAATCCTTTAATTCATTTTCTATCGATTCCGTAGTAAAATCTTCATCCGCATCAATTGTTTCAATAACCACTTTTTTAGGTTCTTCAACCTCTGATTTTTCAGCACGTTTTCCAATAACAGGTTCTACAACACGTTTTTCAATTGGTGCTTCTACCTCTTCAATTGAAGTATCAGGTGTAATATCTACCGATTGAGAAACTTCATCATCAAAAATATTTTCATTGATTTTGACGTGCGATCTAGCACTTCTTTTACCAAATAAAGTCTTCTTTTCTGGTTCTTCATCAATATGGAAAATATTTTCCGCATTAAAACCTTTCAATTCAGGTTCATGTATATCTAAAGATTTAATACGATCCGTTCTTTTTAACTGTCTTAGTTCTTCTAAAGCACTGGGATTCTTTTCATTTTCATTTGCCATAAATATCCCTCCAACTCCACTATTGTACTAATTTAATGTATATCCGTCAAATTCTCTTGTGTATTTACCATCCTTAAAAATAAAGATTTTTTCACCATTTTTTAAAGTTGCTTCAATCGATAAATCACTCGTACCTACCATAAAATCAACATGCGCAAACGATTGATTCATACCATGTTCTAACAATTCTTCTTCGCTCATATTCAAACCATTTTCAATACATTCATTGTAACTTGCACCTAAGGCAAAGTGACAAGACGCATTCTCATCAATCAATGTTTCGTAGAACAATGTATCCAACGCACTAATAGGCGATCCATAAGGAACCAAGGCAATTTCTCCAAGATATTTTGAACCTTCATCTGTTTCTAAAATACTTGTCAAAACTTCTTTTCCTTCTTTGGCATCATAATCTACAACTTGTCCATCCTTAAATTCAAACCAGAAATCTTTTACAACAGCTCCATTATAAGCTAGTGGCAAAGCACTATATAATTTTCCATTTACACCTGTCTTTTTAGGTGCTGAGAAAATTTCCTCAGTAGGAATATTTGGAAAATAGTAGTTACCATTATCCAAGAACGAACCACCACCCGCAAACACATAACCTTCTGGAAGTTCTACAATTAGATCTGTTCCTAAAGAATTCTTATAGTGCACACTTTCGATATTTAAATGCTTCAAAATATTAACTCTTTTATCAAAAGATGCACGATGCTCATTCCAATTTTCATTGGCGTCTTTTTCATCTACACGACTCACTTTTAATACTGCATTCCACAAATCAGCTAAAGCATCCTTTGATTCTGGATATACCTTTTTAGCCCAAGCCATCGTTGGAACACTTGCCACACACCATGATGCATGCATATAATCTAATTTATCACGATATGGCTGTGTCATGCCTCTTAATGCCTTTCTGTAATTAGCCAGTAATTTTGGATTCACACCCTTCATTCCATCTGGATCTTCTCCAACTAAACTCAAATAACAAGCTCCTTTTTCAGCCGTTTCATTGTGGAACAAAGCTTCATAATCATAAGGCATACGATTACCCGAAAGATATCGCATACGATTGATTTCATCATCACTGTAACGTACAATGACATCTTTTGCGCCTACTTCAAAACATGATTTAACAATCAAACGAACAAATTCATTCATTTCCACATTGGCACGTACAACTACTATTTGGTCTTTTTGAACATTCAAACCTGAACGAACAATTAAGTCTGCATATTTTTCTTTTAAATTCATTTTTTATTTCCTCGATTCTTGCACCTATTATACCAAAAGAAAGAGCACCTTTCGATGCTCTTATTTACTAAATTGTTCTTTTTTTATCTGATCAAAAAATGCCTTGGGATTTTCACACATCGAATGAGAGCCGCAATGTGAGCAGCTTCCACCACAACTTGATTTTCCACTCTTTTTATCTTTATAAATGCTTCGACAAGCTAAACCTGCACATCCGCATACAACTAATAATACTAGAAATGTTGATAGATTCATGAAATCCCTCCTTTTACATTATTTTACCGCAAATTCGACTTCGGCAGTATCACTTTCTTTTGATGGACGAACCAATAGATAGATCAAACCAATCAATAAAATCAATCCTACAATAGTACCAAATCCAAATGATCCACCATTGAATAAACTGCCTAATTGATAAACAATCAATGAACATACATAAGCAAATCCACATTGATATCCAATGGCGATCCAGAACCATTTTGTGTTATTCATTTCACGTTTGATGGCTCCCATTGCCGCAAAACATGGAGCACACAATAAGTTAAATACCATAAATGAATAGGCAGCTAAAGGTGTAAAGCTTGCAGATAATTGTCCCCAGAATTCATTTCCTTCTTCAGCGACTTCGGCAAAACCATACAATTGACCAAATGTTGCGACAACATTTTCTTTGGCAATTAAACCTGTTACACTAGCCACTGCAGCTTTCCAATCGCCCCAACCAAGTGGTGAGAAGATCCATGCGAATGTTTGTCCAATTGAAGATAGAATTGAATGATCAATATCATCAACCATGCCAAATGCACCTTTTTCCCATCCAAATCCTTGTAAGAACCACAACACGATAGTTGAAAGTAAAATGATTGTTCCAGCCTTTTTAATAAAGCTTGAACCACGTTCCCACATACTTCTTAATACATTAACTGCACGAGGTGTGTGGTATGCTGGCATTTCCATGACAAATGGTGCAGGATCTCCGGCAAATAATTTTGTCTTCTTTAACATAATACCAGAAATAATAACAGCCGCCATACCTACAAAGTAAGCACTTGGAGCTACCCAGCTAGCACCATGGAAAATAGCACCGGCAATTAAACCAATAATTGGCATTTTAGCACCACAAGGAATAAATGTCGTTGTCATGATAGTCATCTTACGATCACGATCACTTTCAATTGTACGACTTGCCATTACGGCAGGTACACCACAACCTGTACCAATCAACATTGGGATAAATGATTTTCCAGATAATCCAAACTTACGGAAAATACGGTCCATGATAAAGGCAACACGTGCCATATATCCACAATCTTCCAAGATAGCTAAGAAGAAGAATAATACTAACATCTGTGGTACAAAGCCAATAACAGCTCCTACACCACCAATAATACCATCCACGATCAATCCATGTAACCAATCTGCACATTGAATCGCATCTAAGAAACTATCTACTGCAGGAGGAATAATTTCACCAAACAAGACATCATTTGTCCAATCTGTCACAATCGTTCCTACTGTAGTTACTGAAATATAATATACAAACCACATTACTAGTGCAAAGATTGGAAGAGCTAAAACACGGTTTGTTACAATACGGTCAATCTTATCAGAAGTTGTTAATACTTCTTTAGACCCTTTTTTGTAACAATCTTTGATTACACTTGTAATATATGTATAACGAGCATCCGTGATAATTGATTCACTATCATCATCCATTGACTTTTCGCAAGCTTCAATAATATTAGCATCTGCCTTTGACTTGATAGCTGCTTCAATTTTATCATCTCTTTCAAATAATTTAACGGCATAGAAGAAACGACGACTTGCTTCAATACTTGAAGGTAAACTTGTTTCAATTGTATTCAAGGCATTTAATACTTTTCCTGCATAAATATTTTTAGCTGCAAATTGAGTATTAGCTGCCTTTTTTACTTGAGCCATCAATTCTTTGATTCCTGTATTTTTCAATGCGGAAATTGGTAATACAGGACAACCTAATTCTTCGGATAATTTTTTATAGTCAATTGTATCTTTTCTTTTTTCAATGACATCTAACATATTGATCGCAACAACTGTTGGAATACCCAACTCTAAAA
Organism: uncultured Holdemanella sp.; assembly: GCF_958348295.1. Taxonomy (NCBI): domain Bacteria; kingdom Bacillati; phylum Bacillota; class Erysipelotrichia; order Erysipelotrichales; family Erysipelotrichaceae; genus Holdemanella; species uncultured Holdemanella sp. The sequence goes on along the minus strand of NZ_CATVYQ010000038.1, from coordinate 5,472 downwards.
TTTGCGTTGTCAAGAATAAATTTCTTTCTAAGTTAGAACCATCGATAATGTTTAAAACAACATCCACATTCCCATTTAATAAAAATTCACGTGATACAACTTCTTCTAAAGTGTATGGTGATAATGAATAAATACCTGGTAAATCGGTAATTTTAATATCTTTATCTTCCTTATACTTTCCTTCTTTTTTTTCAACTGTAACCCCTGGCCAGTTACCCACATATTGTGTAGCACCTGTTAAACCATTGAATAATGTGGTTTTACCACAGTTAGGATTACCGGCTAATGCGACTTGTATTGACATAATTCCCTCCTATTTTTATACTTTACTCTACTTCAATCATTTCAGCGTCTGCTTTACGAAGTGATAATTGATATCCACGAACTGTTAATTCAATAGGATCTCCTAATGGCGCCACCTTTTGAACCGTAACAGTCACTCCTTTGGTAATTCCCATATCCATAATTCTTCGTTTTGTTGCTCCTTGACCAGACAATTTCTTTACAGTCACTGTTTGACCAATTGAAACTTCCTTTAAAGTCATAATTACTCCTTTCTACACCATGATCTTTCTTGCGAGTTCTTCACTAATGGCTATTCGAACTTCTTTAACATTCACAATTACATTTCCATTGGTTTTACTCACAACCACAATCACAGTCCCTGGTACAAATCCCAAGTTTTCTAAATGTCGTTGTTGTTCTTTAGAACCACCAATTTTTTTGATTGTATTGACCGAATTTAAATCTGCAAAAGATAATGGCATATCGAACCCTCCTGGTTAGACCCTTCTAACACAGTTAGTTTACTCTTACAATAAAGCAATGTCAACAAAAAGTTACACAAGATTAACTCGGTTTGACTATTCTAACTGTTTGGTGTATTTTTTCATTGGAGGATTAAAATTATGAACTTACCAACAATTATTATATGTGTCATTTTAGTTATTATTATCTGTATTGGAATTCGTTCCACAAAAAAAAGAGCCACCTCAGGATGTTGCGGAGGCAGTGAAACCATAAAAAAAGTAAGAGTAAAAGATAAAAACAAAGAGCATTACCCTTACAAAGCCGTTTTAAAAGTATATGACATTCACTGTCAAAATTGTGTTCGTACTATTGAAAATGCATTCAATAGCCAAGAAGGCTTTTATGCCAAAGTTAACACTGAAGATAATACAGTGACTATATTATCTAAACAACAACATCCAACAGATGAACTCATCAATATGTTATCAAACGTTGGATATACATCGAAAGAACTATAAAAAAAGCTGGAAATTCCAGCTTTTTTCCTTATAAATAATTACGTGTACTCGATGCTGCAATCGCAAACGTACTTCCGTTATGTAATAAGCTTGTAGTATTTGGACTCATTAAGCCTAAAGCACCTAGTCCAATCAAGCTTGAATTAAAAGCCACGATAAAACGATAATTCGCATGAATTCGATCAAACAAGTGCATTGCGAGTTTTCTAAGAATTACCAGTTCATTTAAATTGCTTGAAACAAGTGTAATGTCCGCGAGTTCTCGAGCTAAATCTGAACTATCCTGCATAGAAATAGAAACATCTGCCGTGGATAGAGCTGGTGTATCATTGATTCCATCTCCGACCATAATGACAGTATGACCTTGATCTTTCAACATCTGAATATATGCAGCCTTATCTTCTGGTAAAACTGATGCACGATAATCATCTAAATCCAATTCGTGAGCCACTGCTTTTGCGGCACTATCACAATCCCCTGTCAACATGACTACTTTAGTCATTCCTAACGTTTTTAAATTATGAATAGCTTGTTTTGCCTCAGCCTTTACTGGGTCATAAATACTAATGATTCCAGCCACTTGATTGTCAATCGCAAGATAAATCAGAGATCCTGCACCTTCATTTTCAAGTGAATGAATGACATCATCGATATCCTCTGTTTTTTCGATACCTTCATCTTCAAACACAAAATGATCACTACCAATAATGGCACGCTTTCCATGTAGACTTGTCGCAATACCATGCGCAATAATATATTCAACTTTGGCATGCTCTTCATCATGAATTAAACCTTCTTTTTTTGCCTGGTTTACAATCGCATTGGCTACACTATGAGGAAAATGCTCTTCAAGACAAGCTGCAATCCTTAATACTTCATCACGCATATACCCATTTAAAGGAACTACTTTCTTTACGGTTGGATTTGCGTTTGTCAAAGTACCCGTCTTATCAAAGACAATCACATCCGCATCTTTGATTGCCTCTAAATACTTACCACCTTTTACTAAAACATTTCGTTTACTTGCTTCAAGCATTGCACTAATAACCGCAATGGAAGTCGATAATCGAATGGCACAAGAATAGTCCACCATCAATACTGAGGTTGCGCGTGTTACATTTCTTGTCAAGGCTAAAACACCAAAGAAACCAAGAAAACTAAATGGAACAATTGAATCTGCCAAATGCTCAGCCTTAGCTTGAATACTTGCCTTTAACGATTCATTTGTATCAATCATCTTAACAATGTTACTAATGCGACTTTCATCTTGTAAATTACGAACACGAATAAACAGTTTTCCTTCTTCAACTAAAGTACCTGCAAATACAGTGTCATTTTTCTTTACATGTTTAGAAAGAGGTTCACCCGTAAAGCTAGATTCATTGATCATTGCTTCTCCATCCACGACTTCTCCATCGATTGGAATCATAGAACCCATTTGTGAGATGACTACATCCCCTTTTTGAAGCTTAGACATAGCAATCTCTTGTTCAACACCATCTTCTAAAATCCACACTTTATCAAATTGAATCGATAAACTATTGGATAATTCCAATTTTGTTTTTTTACGTGTATAATCTTCTAACAAATCCGAAATATTTAGTAACATCATAATATTTCCAGCAATCGTATAATTCTTTTGAATTAAACTTACACCAATGCTTGTGGCATCCAATAAAGGAACGTTGATTTTACATTGGAAAAGTGAAGCTAATCCTTCTTTAATAAAATGAATCGACTTATAAATCGTAATCGCATTTCCAAGTCCCATTGGTAAAAACCATTTAATGAAATAACGTTTACCAATAATCTTAAAGAACCGATTCATATATTCTCGATTCATCGCAATAGCTTCTGGTGATTGTGAATGGACTACAATCGAAGAAGTATCTGCATTTTGAAGATATTGGATATCTAAATCCTTTAGTTTATTCAGTAACAAGCCTTTTTGTGCTTTGTCATACAACATCAAAACACTACCCGTAACATTGTTGACCTCCACACTCTCAATCATGGGCCATGCATAAAGATCCTTTTTTAAAACTTCGCCCTGAACACTAGAAAACTTATTCTTTCCATAGCGAATTCGCATTCGACCCGGAATGTCATGGGCAATAGTAAAACTACTCATTTTATTCGCCTTCGTTTTGAACTTTGGCTTCTTCTAATAAATCCTTTGCGTCTTCCTTAATTGTCTCATACTTATAAGTTGTATCCGATTTAAGCTTCATTCCACCAGCTAAACCTTTAACGGCTAAATCATGTGCTGTGTTGCTTTTTAAAAATTTAGACCCTGCCAATGCAGTAGCTGCACCTCCAATAAATGTCCACATTGTTTTGTTTTTCCATCCGTCTTTCATAAATATATATCCTCCTTAGAACTATGAATGTAAGTTAGAATTAGTTGATTCTAACTTACAGTTAGTATAGTCTTACTTTTTAAATTTGTAAACAAAAAAGGACATTTTTTAAAAATGTCCAAAACTTATGAAATCTAATAAATTATTAAACAAGTGAAAAGAGCGATTCCATAATTGCATTTAGCGTTAGTTAGTTTCTTCTAACTATTTTAGTTATACCCTATCTAAACTGTTTTGTCAACAAAAATAAAAAAACTGTCTTACGACAGTTTAATTATGCATTTAAAGCTGCTTTTGCTTCTTCGCAAAGTTTAGTGAAGCCTTCAGCATCGTGAATAGCCATTTCACTTAACATTTTACGGTTGATAGCAATATTAGCTAATTTTAATCCGTGCATTAAACGAGAGTATGATAAGTCATTCATACGTGCAGCTGCATTAATACGTGTAATCCAGATTTTACGCATGTTTCCTTTTAACTTACGACGATCGTTGTATGCATATCTGAATGAATGCATTACCTGCTCATTTGCAGTTTTGTATAATGTATGTTTTGATCCAAAGTATCCTTTGGCAAGTTTCAACACTTTTTTTCTACGAGCGCGTGAAACTGTTCCACCTTTAACTCTTGCCATTCTTTATATCCTCCTTAATTACTTAACTAACATTTCCTTAATACGTTTGTAATCTGTAGCATGTACAGTACCTGGTTTAGCTAAGTGACGACGTTGTTTCTTAGTCTTTCCATGGAAACGGTGAGATGTATAAGCGTGAGATCTCTTTAATTTTCCAGAACCTGTCTTTTTTACACGTTTTGCTAATCCTCTATGACTCTTCATTTTAGGCATAGTCTAGTCCTCCTTACTTCTTTTTAGGTGCCAACACAGTTGACATCGTATTACCTTCCATTGAAGGTTTCTTTTCAACGACAGCTACTTCAGACATAGCTTCGATGAAGTCATTCATGATCTTACGACCAACTTCCAAGCGAGTGATCAAACGACCACGGAATCGCATATCAATCTTTACTTTCATACCCGCTTCGATCCATTTTGACGTCTGACGAACTTTTGTTTCAAAATCGTGTGTATCGATAATCGGTGATAAACGCAAAGATTTAACTTCAACAACATGTTGTTTACGTTTCGCTTCTTTAGCTTTTTTCTGTTGTTCGAAATGATAGCGACCATAGTCTAAAACTTTACACACAGCCGGACGCGCTTTGGGTGCAACACACAACAAATCTAAATTTTGTTTGTATGCAATGTCCAATGCTTCTTTTTTTGACATAACTCCCAATTGTTCTCCATCCGCATTGATGACAAGAACTTCTCTAAACGGAATCTTTTCGTTAAACAAATCATCGTTTACATTATTTGGGGCAACTTTTCTGTTATTGATATTCGACACCATCCTTTTTTAAATTTCACAAAAAGAAAATGGGTGCATTCAACACCCATCACTCTTTTAAACGAATTCAAACTGAATTGGCTGTGAACCTATGTCCCTCTAGACATCAGGTGAGAAGGGGTGCTTCTATCTTTCCATTTCTTTTACTTATTGATAATACCATACACATATGATATATGCAATATTTTTTTCAAAAAAATAAAGTCGACTCAATCGACTTATACACATAAATGGTGGACTCTTGGGGATTCGAACCCCAGACCCACTGATTAAGAGTCAGTTGCTCTGCCAGCTGAGCTAAGAGTCCATTTATCAGTGCCCATATATATTACCACAACATATTTTTTAACGCAACACTTTTTTTAAAAAAATAAGGATGTGGTCAAAAGAAAAATTTATTCCCACCTTTAGGTTGCGATAACCTTTACACTAAAT